>JAOZMT010000094.1:5758-7473 GCA_029934175.1 Victivallales bacterium
TTCGTATTATTGATAAGTGGTAACCACAGATTAAATTTTCTTTTTCTTCAATTACCAATGCTGGAACTGCAATATCTAATGGATCTTCAGAATCTTTTGTTATAATAACATCTTCTAATTGTAAAGTAAATTTGCGAATTTCATTATCTTTTGCTGTTGCTTTCATAAAATCTATAGAGTCATTAATAAAATCATTATAATAAACATCTACATAATTACATAATTCAACACTAATTTCATTTTCTTTTATTTTCTTATCAACATTACTAGGCGTAATATCATATAGGTTTTTTATTTTTTTTATTTTCCAATGCATAGGCACTTTTCCAAGCCATTCGACATTTGACTCTTTCATTTTTACAGATTCATCTAAACCTTTTGTTACAACTTCGTGAATTTTTAATTTATAATGTTCAGTTATTTTATCTAATTGTTTTTCTTTAATTTCAATAATTTCATCAAGCTTTGAAGTAGCTTTATCTAAATATTCAGCGATTGCTTTTTGTTCGGATATTGGCGGAATGGGAAGATTTATAGATGAAAATTTATTTTCATCTATTGCTGGATAAGAAATTCCTAATGACATTGAATGAAAATAATTTTTAGAATAATCAGTCAAAAGGAAATAATATAAATACTTATCATTTAGAATTGCATCAAATTTAGGTTTACATACAAAAAAACCAGTAGAACAAATTAAATTATTTTTATTAAAATCAATAAATGCAACAGCTTGCAAATTTGTTCTAACTGATGATATTATAGTATTATGAGATTCTACAATTCTTCTAGCTCTGCTTGGAGCATCTTCAAAAGATAATTCAGATATATTATTAAAATTAATAATTCCTCTTGAATTCACATTACTAATATCTAAATAGCTTATAATAAATTCTTTTTCTGTTTTAGAAGATAAAGCATTTGCATTTATAATACAATTATCTTTTATTCTATCGACCTTCCAATGTTCAGGCACATTTCCAAGCCATTCGATATTAGAATTTTTATATTTGTAATTCATTATTTATTTTTCTCCAATATCAACTTTAATGCCTAATAATTTTTCAGCATCTGAGTCATCAGTTAAAGTTAGTATAGTATTTTTTGTAATAATATTCTCAAAATCTTCATCACTCATTTGAGATTTAATTTCATTTAACTGATTTTGATTTACAGTTGCAATATATTGTTTTTCATTATTTGAAAACAAATTATTTACAATTTTTAGAATTTTATTTTTTTTCATTTCTTCAATTCCGTTAAATAATCTACTCTCATGAAACAAAAAATCTACATTATGATTATAACCTTTAAATAACACAGTTAGGTCATAGCAGAATATTTTTACATTATTTATACCATAAGAAGCATCAGATTCCATCTTTGCATTAATATTAAATCTAAATTGATTCGTTCCATCATTATTCTCTATTTTTAAACCAGCTACAGCATTTGGATAAAAGACCTTTGCTTTTTCTCTAAAATAGTTTTGTAAAATATCAATTTCATCTTTAATCTTATCAAGATATTCATCGGTGCAGTCTGCTGATTTAATGAATTTTTCTTCTATATGTCTTTCCTTAATTTTATACTCATTTTGCATAATAGAGGTAAACAAGTCTTCAAACGCCTGTCCATCGGCTTTAAATATTTTATTTCTAAATAAATGTCTTGTTATAGATTTTTCTTCTTTGGTCATCATAATTCCTTAATCT
>JAOZMT010000095.1 GCA_029934175.1 Victivallales bacterium
TACGGTTTTGTGCTTTGCACTATGAATTGATTAAATCGACAGCCTCTAAAGTCGGTACTCTGACTATTTTTTCGACTATTTGTAATTGAAAGTGTAAAGTTCATTTGAAACTAGCCTATTTTTATTGTTAAAGATTGGTTGAAAAATAAAATTAGTGTAATGGTATATATTCAGTGAACCACATTAAATTATAGTTAACCACAGAGGAAACAAAGTTAAACACTAAGTTTCACAAAGAAAACCTTTGTGTTTTTTGCGAATAACTTCGTCTACTTTGTGGTAAAATGGGTTTTACTGAATATATAAGTGTAATGGTTGAATTTGAATTAACAAGAGGCAGAATTATTAAAAATAAAATATTAACAAAAATAGAAAGGGCAATAGGTTTAATATAAAATGAAACGAAAATTAATAGGATTCTTATTATTGGTAATTATTGTTGTATCGGTTGCATTATCAACTGGTGGATTTTATTATTTTTTTCTAACAGCACAAAATGAAATAAATGTAGTTCAAGAATCTGTTAGAATACAAATACGAAAACAATTGCAAATTTTTGATACTTTACTCAATCAAAATATAAATCTAGCAAATAAAAAGATGTCAAAAATATTACCTATTTTGGAAATTGTAATAAAATCACCTAAAAGTATTTCTGAAGAGCAAATTCAACAGTTGAAAATTAGATATGGGCTAGAAGATTTATCAATCTTTAATCTTGATGGAAGTATTATAATTTCATCAAAAGCACAGACAGAAAGTCAAACGAATTTTGCGAGTTATGCAAATTCACTTAACGAAGAAAAAAGTTTATTAGATATTTTAGATGATAATAAAGTTTTTAATATTTGTAGGGCAGATAAACGAACAGATAATAAACTATTAGTTTTAGGATATTATAAACCAAAAGGCAGAGATTTTATTATTGAATGTTCCATTAATATAAAAGACTATATATCTGAAATTTATTCAAAAGAATATAAAAATTATATTTTTTATGGGTTATTTAGTATTATAACGGATGCAAATCAGTATGTTGAAGATATTGGAGTTATAGGGTTTGACAAAGATAGCCATTGGTCGTTTCTTTATGATGATAATGCAGTTGATTCAAATATTATAAAAGCAGTTAGATTGCATGACCGACTTGAGATTATGGATAAATTTCAGAAATTAACAGTTTATTCTTTATTAGATATAAAAGATTTGAAAATGACATCTATTGGAAGGCATCAAAATGTATGCACAAAAGTTGTTTATAATTTTATACCCCTTTATGATACTCTTCGCTCCACTCTAATAAAAGGAGTTTTAGCAATACTTCTTTTTACTGGAATTATATTTTTGATTTCAGCAAGATTAATTCATAAGTATGTTATATCAAGAATTATTAAGATAAATAAATCCTTAATTAAAATTGCTGATGGACATTATGAAGATGAAATTGAAATATCCTATTCTGATGAGCTAGCAGAAATTGCGAAGAATGCAAATAATATGCAAGCAAGAATAATGATGCGAGAAATAGAGCTTGAAGAGTCTAGAAAAAATCTTGAGATTAAAGTTGAGGACAGAACAAAAGAATTGAGTATTAAAGTAAAAGAGCAACAAGAATCAGAAATATATATACATGAATTATTAAAGCAAATTATTAATGCTCAAGAAATTGAAATGCATAAAATATCACGAGAGCTACACGATAATGTTGCACAAGATTTATCATCGTTAAATATTTTAATCTCCCATCTTTTTGTAAATGAGCAACAGCCTTCTTATGAACTTTTAGAAAAACATAGTAATCTTGTAGATCTTTCAAAAAAAGTTTTACGCTTAATTAGAAATTTATCATATACACTTCATCCATCAAGTATTGACCAATTAGGTATTTCTGGAAGTATTTCAGAATTAGCAACTGAATTTCAAGAAAATACAAATATAGAAATTAGGTTTTCTACTGTTGGAATGAGTGACTTGTCTCTTGATTTTTCAACAAAAATAAATATTTATAGAGTTGTCCAAGAAGCTTTAAATAATGTTAAAAATCATTCTCAATCTGAAAAAGTAAGCATCAAATTAATTGTATCTTTCCCAAATATTATGATAAGAATAGAAGACTTTGGAATAGGTTTTGATGTAAAAAAAAGGTTGACAGAGGCAAGAAAGGAGAAGCGAATGGGAATGCGAAGTATGCAAGAAAGAATCGAATTCCTAGGAGGATCTATGGATATAAAATCAGAAATAAATAAAGGAACTAAATTTCTTATTAAGATTCCTATTTTAGAAAAAAATTAAAATAAAGGAGATTGTGAAATGAGAGTATTATTTATATTTAACAAACCAAAATTCCCATTGATTTGTAATATTGACAATAATGTGTTTGTGGTAACAGAAAGAAATATAATTGAAAAATTCAAAAATTTAAACCTTGAAGAGGATAAATTGTATGAGATTTTTGATTGTGCTGGATATCCTAAAAATCTTAATTTTATTAAAGGAGATATTGTTATTTCATTTGCTTTTAGAAAAAAGTTAAAGAAGATAGAAATTATTACTTTATATAATAATAGGAAAAATAATCAGAACGATTTGCCATATTCAGAAAAAACCCTTTCAAGTAAGCGGAGAGATAAAATTTTGTCTGATATTATAAATTTATTAGATAAGTAGATATATGAAAAAAGTTTTATTAAATCCATTGGTTATTAGCATCGAATTTATTCTTATATTATTATTTGTCGTTCTTTATACAAATGTGCCATTAGGAATTCCTGATGATTGGGTATGGAATAGAGTTGATAAAGTGTTATATCCTACTAAAATTATTATATATATAATTTTTCTTTCTTTTTTAGGTGGATTATTTGCATTTTTTTTAGATTGTAAAGGTCATATATTTCATAAGGTAAAAGGATATAAATATTATGGTATTATATTATTAGCAATTTTAGGGATAATATTTAACTATTCAGTGTTATTATCAGGACGAGCTTCTATTTCAGAGAATATATTAAGCGTTGTAGACAAGTGGTCTACTGGTTATTTAGTTCAAGCAACTAAAATAAGAGATTACAAGCAATTTTTATCTGATTACCATATTGTATTAGATAAAGATTTAGAAGATTCTAATCATACAGATGTTCATCCTCCTGGAAATACTTTATTATCTTATGTTCTTCTTAAGATAACAAGTGAAAATATTAGTTTTATAAAGCCAATTATAAATAATCTATTACCAGCGTGGCTCTTTCCTAGGATAGAATTTATGGTCAAAGACATTGCTATTAGTCAAGGAGTGAAAAGTGATTCTGCAAGAGTGGTAACTTACACTGCTTCTTTGATAGTATTATTGTTTTTGTTAGCTATATCTTTTGCAAATATTATTTTAATTTTATCATATTTAAACTTTAATAAGGATTTTTCAAATATAGGAATATTGTCTTTTTTCCTATGGACAATTCCAGCTCCTATTTTATTTTTAGGTTCTTATGATACTTTATATTATTTTTTAACAAGTATCTCTTGTTATATTATATCATTGTGGTTCAAATATGACTCTAAACTTTACTTATCGTTATTAGGTTTTTATTTGGGTATATGTGTGTTCTTTTCATTAGGTTTTGGATGTATAATTGTTTTGTCTATGTTATTGATTTTATTGCATCATAATATAAATTTAAAAAAATCAATAAGCTCTATAGTATATCTATTATTAGGAGGAGGAGTATCGATTATTCTTTTTTACATTTTTAATATTAAAATAATAGAAATAGCCTTTTTAGTTATGAGAAATAATGCAAGATTTTTTGATTTAGCACAACGATCTTCTTGGTGGATAATGATTAATTATTTAGATTATATTCTTTTTGTTGGCGTTATAAATATAGTTGCAATATTTATTTCTTTAAAAAGAAAAAAATATAATAAATTATTATTTATTCCTCAAAAACTTACAATTGCATATATTATTGTTTTAATCTTGTTATTTATAAGTAATTTTTCTAGAGGAGAAATGGGAAGACTTGTTTTACTTCTAATTCCATTTAATATATTAATAACTTTTTTTAGTCTACAAAATTTTTTAAGGAATAATAAATATAGCTTATATTTATTAGTGATAGCAATATCATTAATACAAGTTGTGCTATTACGAATGAATCTAAAAACTGTTTTTATTATAAGTTGAGGATTTTAAAATTAAAATACAGTATTGTTTTTTGCTCATTATAATTAAAAAAAATATTAAAAAACATACAATAAAATCTTAATATTACTTGAATTTATAGAATTATAAATTATTGTATTTGTTTAAATTAAATTTAAAGTTTAGAATATAACAAAAGGAGAGGGTGAAATGGAAAAACTTTTATGCTTAAGTGGAATAAATAAAGATGAAGAATATTTTTTAGATACAGAAATTTCTATTGGACGAAGTGCTCAAAATGGAATATGTGTTGCAGATAAAAAGGCATCTAGGAAACATTGTATAGTTTTAAAGCGTGGTGATCGAGTTTACCTAAAAGACTTGGATAGCACAAATGGGACAAGATTGAATGAAGACTATATTGATGGTGAAATTGAATTTAAAATTAATGATTATTTGAAAATAGGGCAGGCTTCTTTTAAATTAATTGATGATGAGTTAACGCAAAATTTTCAAAGAACATCATCTAAAAGAATAGAAACAACTGTATTCCATCCTCTAAGATATGCAGAATCTGAAACAACAACAATGCGAAAAGTGCGTGCGAGGAAAAATAATCGTCCTTGTTATGTATCATTTATGGATATTCAATCATAAGTTTATAGTATATTTATAATGAATAAAAAAACTATAACACCTGTCTTGAAAATTGAAATATTCTCATTATTTTTATTTATTTTTTTATGTGGTTGTCAAACAAATCAAAAAATAAATGGATTTGTAGATGGAAAGTATAATTGGAACCAACCTTTGCGTGTTGCTATTATTCCTTTTGAGAATGATGCGAATGATGTTCCTTTAAAAAGAAGACAACAAGTTTCTAAGCATTTTTATAATGAATTTTATAAATCATTTTCTCTTCTCAATTTTACAGATTTAGATCCACAAATTGTAAATAATTATATGTTGCAGAATAAATTGGAAACGAGAAAACTTATAGCAAATCCACAATTATTGAAGAAGTTTTATAAAAATTTAAATGTAGATATTGTTGTGACTTGTCATATTAAAAATCAAATGTATGTAAATGCCTTATTATATGAATATTGGAAATCTGACTTACGCTGTATTATTTGGGATGCAAAATCAGCACGCACAATATTGAGTGGATTGTATGATGAAACAGAGCATAGATGGCACTTTTCAACAAGTCCTTTAGGTGCAGCAGGAGAAGTTATTGATATTGCTGTTCGTGATCCAGTTTATGATACTGTTGTCCGAAATTTATGCGATAAAGTGGTGCGAACAATTCCAAATCCTCAATACAATCAAAAACCAGAAATCTTTTTAATTGCTAGAGAGCCTTATGATAAAACTCTGATATTTAATGATAAAGCTACAATACAGGTAAAGGCAACGCCACAATTGGATTTAAAATATAGATTAAATAATCAAGAAAAAGAATATTCCTTTAAGGAAATAGAACGAGGTATTTATAAAACTTCATTCATAGTTGATGACAATGTGCCAGATGGAAATGTTTCTATTTTCGTTGATGGAACAAATACAATAGGTAATTCTACAGAAACTGCAAAATTCAAAGATGCGTTTAGAGTTGATAGAACTCCGCCTCCTATTCCACAAAAAGTTGTTTTATCTTCAGATAAGCAAGCTATTTGGTTAAATTGGTCTAATGAAAATGTATCAGATTTTAAACATTATTTAATTTATAGAAAAAGTGAGCGAGAAGATAAATTTGCACAAATCGCAATTGTAAGCAAGAATTCTTTTTTAGATACTGATATTATTCCATTTAAAAAATATAAATATAAAATTCGTTCTGTTGATAAATTAGGTAATATAAGCGGATTTTCTCAAGCACAAGAGAAAGCATTTATAAAAAAAGGTCCATTTCATTTAGATGAAAGAACTAAGTTTATACCGAATGTTTTTTATAAAGAAGCTTCGCCTTATATTATCAATGGGAATATAAAAATACCTAAAGGAACTCAATTAAGAATAGAGCCTGGTGTAGTTGTTAATATTGATGAGGGTAATATCCAAGTAGAAGGTGATTTTATAGCACTCGCCAGCAAAGACAGTCCTATTATTTTTAATTATACAGGAGAAAATAAAACAGTTGGTCTTTCATTGAAAAATGGAGGAAGATCTGATATTTCACATACTAAATTTAATAATTTTGCAACAGTAATTCAAGTGGAGAGCTCGAAGTTATATATTGAAAATTCAACATTCAACAGTTCAGAACAATCAATTGTTTTACGGGAACAGTCTATATGTAAAATTGAAAAATCCAAGTTTTCAAATAATGATGTTGCTTTAGTATTGTTAAATGGCTCTAAAATAAATATTAAAAATTGCCATTTTATAAATAATAAACGGAATATAAATTTAAAGCAAAAATCTACAGCGAAACTTGATAGTAATTGGTGGGGCAGGGAGCTTCCTGAAAAATATTCAAAAGATTATTTTAATATAGATGGTGACTTTGTAGTTCACAATGTTTTAGATAGTGAATTTGGAACTCCACTTAATACAAAAAGTTTTAAAGATTTTTATCAATTTAAAAATACAGAAGATTATAAAATTAAAATTGAATTATGTAAAAAATTAATTAACAAATCTCCATATTTTAAAGATTCTTATATTTGGCTTGTAGATTTTTTATATAAAAATAAATTTGACAAAGAGGCTAAGGCTATTTCAGCTAAACTATTTGAAATATATCCAAATGAAAAAAACTTTAAATAAATGATTTTATTTTATAATAAAATAAAAAATAAGTCACTAAAAGAGTGCATTAAAAATAGTATTCGAGATATTTGGACACATACATCTACAGCGCTTGAAGGTAATACTATTTCTCTTGATGATACATCTTTTCTTCTGAATGAAGGTATTACTATTGGAGGGAAAACTCTGCTTGAACATAACGAAATCATTGGGCATTCAAAAGCTATTGATTTATTATATTCGATTATTGAACAAGATACACAATTTTCTCAAAAAGAACTTTTTGAACTGCATAAATGCGTTATGATAAATCCTCCAGTAGATATTTATGCTCCTGTGGGTAAATATAAAGTAGAAGAGAATTATACTACAGTAATTGATGAAGATGGTAAAATGGATATTGTTGAATATCCGAGTTTCAGGAAAACTAATAGTTTAATGGAAAAATGGTTTAAGTTATTTGAAAAGATTAAAGAAGAACCATTGGAGATGCAATATTCAATACTCCACTGTGCTTTTACTAAAATTCATCCTTTTGCAGATGGAAATGGTCGAATGGCAAGGTTATTAGCTA
>JAOZMT010000096.1 GCA_029934175.1 Victivallales bacterium
TTGTTTTAAAGCTCTATCAATAGAAATTTCAGGATCTTGCATTTCATCTAATCGTTCAGATGCGATTTGTGCTAACCACAATTTAAAAGGTTCAGCTTTAGGAGATGGGATTGATTGAATAAGTCTAAAAAGTTGTTCAGTATCAGCGACATCTGTTTTGTAAAATTTACCATCAGATGATTTCATTTTCAGTTGTCCCCAATTTTGGGACAACTGATCTCCTTCTTCTTTTAGCTTTGTTTTTAAAGCATTCCAATACTTTCTTGGACGAGGACTTTCTGTTAAAACCTCTATCACATCAATAATTGAAATATACCATTTTTCTTGTTCTGCATCCCAGTGTGTCCTTACTTTATTATCATCATATAATTTTATTTGATCTTTTTCCATTTTATTTTCTCCTTATTTTTTTTTGTTCATCGCTCATATATTATTCCTTTTTAACTCTTTTACTTTCTTAGCTCCACCTCTCATTATGCTTTCTCCAACTAAAATGGCAGAGAAACCTGCTTTTTTCATTTGTAATGAATCTTCTTTTGTCGCAATTCCACTTTCTGAAACTGCAATAGTCCCTTTTGGCATTATTTTGATTAATTCTTCCGATGTTTGCAAGTCTACGGTGAATGTCCTTAAATCTCTATTATTAACTCCCATTATTTTTGCAGAAGCTTCAATCGTCTTATATAATTCTTCTTTTGTATGTGACTCAACCAATGGTTCCATTCCTAAACTATGCCCAATATCAATAAATTCTTTCATTTCCGATAAGGTCAAAATCGCAGATATAAGTAAAAAAGAATCTGCTCCTAAAGCCCTTGCTTCATAAATTTGAACAGGATTTATAATAAAATCTTTTCGTAATATTGGAATATCAATTAAAATACCTCTTGCTTGTTCAATATATTCTGGAGCTCCTTTGAAATACTGTCTATCTGTCAAAATGCTAACAGCATTCACTTCAGCTTCTAAATAGCTTTTTGCGATTTGTGCAGGATTAAAATTTGGACAAATAATTCCCGCTGATGGAGATGCTTTTTTTATTTCTGCAATAATACTTAAGGAATTATTTTTTGATAAAGCTCTCGAAAAATCTAATGCTGGTTTTGTGTCATCAGCTTTTAATTGGAAGTCTTTTAAATACTTTTTAGAAGAAATAACTTCTTCTTTTTTTGTATCTACTATTTTTAATAATATATCTGGAATTTTATTCATTCAGTTTCCTTATTTTAAAGTTTACGAATTTAGTGATAATCTAACTATAAATCTTTTATTAAAAATTGCAATTAATTTTCCGAAAAAAAGATTTTTATTTTTAACATAAGAAAACATCCAACACAATAAGGATATATTTCTGCTTTAGGGATAATATAAATAAAATAATTTTTTTCTATTTAAAACTTGATTTATTATGCTTATGTTTTATATTATCTTAATTCTAAAATTTAATATAAAAGTTAGGTTAATAATAATGAAACTAAAGGATATTTTCAAAATGGGAAAAAAAGAGAAGAAATTGGATGAATATAAAGAGCATTCAAAAGAGGACAAAATCGAAAATTCTTCTAAGGAAGAAGTTAAAAATGTAGATTCTAAAAAAGAGAAACCTGAGAAAAAAAAGGAAGCTCCAAAAAAAGAATTAACAGCTGAAGAAAAAATTAAAAAATTGGAAGGAGATGTCTTGGAACAAAAAGATATAACTCTGAGACTTCAAGCTGAATATCAGAATTATAGAAAACGCTCATTTAAAGATGTGCAAGCTTCTAGAATGGCTGGGCAATTAGATGTTATTGATCCAATATTAACAGTTTTAGAACATTTTAATATGGCTGTAAAAGCTGCTGAAACTGGTGATAATATGGCTGCTATTCAACAAGGTTTAACTATGATTGGCAATGAATTCAATAATGCTATGACAGAACTTGATGTAGAAGCTTTTGATGCTGTTGGCAAAAAGTTTGATCCTAATATTCATGAAGCTATGGATAAACAATCATCTGACGAAATTGAGGAAGGTTTTGTTATCTCTCAATGGACTCGTGGATATAAATTAGGAGATAAGATTTTGCGTCCAGTGAAAGTTGTTGTTAGTTCTGGTGTTGAAAAGGAAGAGGTGGTCGTAGAGGTAGAAGAAACAGAATCTAAAGAAGAAGAAAAATAACATAAAAGGTGTATAATGTCAGATTATTATAGTTTATTAGGTGTCAGCAAAGGTGCTTCTAGTCAAGAAATAAAAAAGGCTTACAGAAAGTTAGCTGTAAAATATCATCCAGATAAAAATCCAGATGATAAATTAGCTGAAGATAAATTTAAAGAAATTTCTCAAGCTTATGAAGTTTTAAGTGATTCGAAAAAGAAATCGCAATATGACCAATTTGGTCATGATGCATATACCCAAAAAGGCGGAATGGGTGGCGGCGGTGGTCATGATCCATTTGATATTTTCAGTCAAGTTTTTGGAGGTGCTAGAGGCGGTGGAGGAGGCGGAAGCTTCTTTGATGAACTTTTTGGAGGTGGAGGTCGTTCAAGATCTCGTTCGTCAGCTCAAGATGGTTCAGATTTACGCTATGACTTAGAAATTTCATTTGAAAATACTGTTTATGGAGCAGACAAAGAAATAAAAATTCCAAAACTTGAAACTTGCGAATCGTGCAATGGTAGTGGCGCAACACCTGGAACAAGTAAGGGGACATGTGGAAAATGTCGAGGAACTGGACAGGTTACTTTAGCACAAGGATTTTTCCATGTTCAACAAACTTGCCCTTCATGTAATGGTGCTGGACAAGTTATTAAAAGCCCTTGTAGTAAATGTCATGGGGAAGGTCGTGTTCGCAGAGAGAAGAAAATTAAAATACATATTCCTCCTGGTGCAAATACAGGAACTCGTTTACGCGTTGCTAATGAAGGAGAAGGTGGATTAAGAGGCGGTCGTAATGGTGATTTATATGTTATTATACATGTTCGTCCACATGAAATTTTCCAAAGAGATGGCTCGGATTTATTATGTGAAATTCCTATAGATTTCCCTACTGCTACTTTAGGCGGTGTTATTGAAGTGCCAACTGTATCTGGTAAAACAAAAATGAAAATTCCTGAAGGAACTCAGAATGGAACAATAATGAGGTTACGAGGTAAAGGAATGCCATCGCTACGAGGTGGAACAAGGGGCGATCAGCATATTAAAATATTAGTTGAAGTGCCTAAAAGGCTAAATAAAAAGCAAAAAGAATTACTTAATGAGTTCTCAAAGGCTATGCCAAGTGGACAAAATCATCCACTTCAAGAGTCTTTCTTCAAAAAAGCTAAAAGTTTTTTCTCAAGTTCATGAAATGAAAAAGAGTGATAAAGATTGCAGTGCCCTGAAAACAATTAAAGCTCATATTTTAATTGTTTATCAGGAATGTGATTTTTCACGCAAACTAGCTCTTTTTTTAGAGTCTCAATCTTATAAAGTTGAGACTGTTTCTTCATTAGAAGATGTAGAGTCTGAACTTGACACTACAAAACACTATGATTTAATAATTTCTTCTACACAAATAAATAAAAAAAATCTTTTTCTTGTTTTAGAATTAGTTAAATTTAGTAATATTTATGCATCTGTTTTTTTTATTTCAGATAAACCATCCTTAAAAGAATGTGTATATGCCTTGAAAAATGGAGCAGATAATTATTTAGATCAAAATTATTCTTTTGAAGAAATTTTAAATGAAATAGAACTTTCTGTGAAATGTATCAGTAATACTCCTGAAAATAAGAAAAATATTTTATTTGTTAAGCATAAAGATTGTTTTATAGAGCTTAACGAGCAACTAGCTGAGGAATATAATATTTGTGAGGTTGATAATTATAACGATGCATTGTCTGTTTATTATAAAAATTCTTGTCATTTGATATTATGTGATATTTCAATTGTCGAAGAAAACCAATTTGATTTTATCCGAAAGGTAAAATATAATAAGTATGAGAACGAAGTCATCTTTTTTACAGATAAGCCAAAAGTAAATGAAGCCATATCAGCTATGAAATTAGGAGCTTTTAACTATTTTGAAAAAGGGTTAAGTATTTCTAAAATAAAAGCAATTGTCAAAAAAGCTTTTTTATCATTAGAGACCAAAAGACAGTATAGAGTTCCTGATATAACTTCTCCAAATGTAAATGATAATCCTCATAGCAGTAAACGATATGGTAAATACAAAGCAATCAGAACAATTGGTGTTGGGGCTAGTGGTATGGTCATTCTTGTTGAAAACAACAGAAGGAATTACGCCCTAAAACTTTTAAGAATGATTAATAGAAATGACGAACGAGCATTGATTAAAGAAAGACGGTTTTATCGAGAAAGCAATATTTTGTTTAAATTAAACCATCCTGGAATTGTGAAAGTTATAGAAACAGGTGTAACTGATAAAGAAAAATTGCCATATATGGTGATGGAATATGTAGAAGGTAAATCTTTAAAACATTTTATATATAATAAGACTTTATCAAATACAACTAAAATTGATATACTTATACAAATTGCAATTGCCTTAAAAGAAGTCCACAAAGTTGGTATTGTTCATAGAGATATTAAACCTGAAAATATTTTGATAACTGAGAATTTTATCGCAAAAATTACAGACTTTGGTATATCCACTGCTGATGATTTAACTGCGATTGTCAATGACCGTGATACAGCTGGAACTCCGCGATATATGGCTCCAGAATGTTTTGTTAAAGAGCCAAATATAACCTTGGCAGCTGACATCTTTTCTTTTGGAGTGCTAACTTATGAATTAATTACTGGGAGTGTTCCTTTTGACGGAGATACTATCCCACAAATTGTGGCATCGATTTGTAATGATGTGCCAAGGAATATTTTCACACGATTGAAATATACTCCACCAATAGAGTTGCAAATGTTAATCGAAAAAACGCTATGTAAAAATGTGAAAGAAAGATATCAATCTATGAATTTGATATTAAAAGATTTAAAAGAAGTAAAAAAATATTATTTAAGTATATAAGGAAATAAATTATGGGTAAAAAGAAAAAAAAGAAAAGTGCTAATACATTAGTTAATAATAAAAAAGCATTTCATAATTACGCAATTCTAGAAACAATTGAAGCTGGAATAGAATTGAAAGGCACGGAGGTTAAGAGTTGTCGTGAGGGGTTAATTACAATATCAGAAGCACATATCAGAATTGATAATGGTGAAATCTTTTTGATGAATGCACACATCGCACATTATAAGCATGGAAATCAATTTAATCATGATCCACTACGCAAAAAAAGATTATTAATGCACAAGAAAGAAATTTTGAAATTGTCTATTCAAACTAGAGAAGCTGGATTTACACTTATGCCTATAAGTTTTTACTTAAAATTTGGGCGTGTAAAGGTTGGTGTAGGAGTTGCAAAAGGTAAATCACATTCTGATAAACGAGATGTTCTACGCAAAAAGCAAGATTCAAAAGATGCGAAGCGTGCAATGTCGAAATATGTCTAAATAATAAAATGAGTAAAGATAATTCAGATGCTTCAAATATTGGTGGAAAAATATTCTTAGGGATATTTTTATCCACTATAGTTATAGGTGTTTTGCTGATTTTTTTTATTAAATATAGAGGTGTTGGGCGTTTAAAACAAAAAGTAACTGAATTAGAAAAAAAGGGATATTTTTTCAGTTATGAAGATTATGATAAAAGTTTTAGTCCTATTCGTAATAATAATCCTATAAAAAAATATGATGAAGCAGCACGACTTTTAGAAAAACCAATATTAGATGATAAAGTTTTGTTTTTTAATAAAAATTATGACTTTTATACAGAATATCATATAGGAAAAGATATAAGACAAGATGTAATAGAACAATCTTCTGCATACCTCGCAAAAAACCAAAAAGTGATAGATTTAATATATGAAGGCGGGAAATTAAAATTTCAAGAAAATTCATCTTTGCGATTAGGTAGAATGTATAAAGACCTTTTAAATCTTTTAAAACTTAAATTGACTCTTGAACTTAATGATAAAAAAATAAATTTGGCAAATGAAACTATTATCAATTATATTAAACTTTTATCTTATAGTTATAAATCAAGAAATATATATTTTTATAATTATCCAATTTTGGAAATATCTCAAAAGATACAACTTCTTATGAAGGAAAATATATCGGAAAAGAATTTAAATAAAATAATATCAATACTAAAAGAGTCATATATAAAAAGACCTTTAAGTTTAAAGTTGTCTACAACTAGATATTATACGGAATATGAAAAATACTGTAATCGTAAAGAAACATATTCAACAATATTATTTTATTATTATGACAATAATGAGGATTTTTCAAAAACATTCAATTTTTATAAAGACTATTTTATATATAAATATCTTTTTCTAGAAGAAGATATTATTCGTGGATTAAATAATTTTGAGGAAAATATGGATAGAATTCATATAAAAAATCAAATAAATTTCAAAAAATTCAAACAGTATATCAGCAGGAAAGTAAGGGATAAATTTGAGAATCATTTATCTGCAAAGCATGCATTATGGTGGACTTCTGATATGAAGAGATTATACATTAGCCAAGCCAATCAGGATTTATTATTAACAGGTTTAGCTTTGGAAAAATACTATATTCATAATAATAAATATCCTGAAAGCTTAAAAGATATTGTTCCTAAATATTTGGATAAATTATATTATGATCCATACACAAACAACAAGTATTTTAGATACATAAAAAATACTGATAAATCTTATAAATTATATAGCATAGGTCGCAATTTAGTTGATGATGGCGGCATAAACAAGAAAGATATTGTATTTGCAATATCTGAAAAATAATGCATAAACAAAACTTTACATTAAATGAATTTGTAGCTTTATGTATAATGCTGGGAGTATTAGCATATTTATTACCAAAACAACTAAGTAGTCACAGGATTTGTAGTCGTAATCCTCAATTTGCATGTCTTGCCAATATGAATGCTATAGGAAAAGGGGTATTGTTATATGCAGATGATTATAAAAGAGGGGATTTTCCTGGCGATGATATGGATGGAAATAGTATAGGTTATGCAACTTTTGCATCTTCAACTGCGACAATAAGTGATTTTAGTCCTATGATAGCAGCAGGCTATGGAGAAAAACGCTCTTTAGTATGTAAAATGTCAGATGTTATTAAAGAAACGGGAAGTTTAGACATAGGCGAAAAAAGTGTTGAAGTGAATTCTAGTTATGGTTATAATGCTGGCTTATCTCTTACATCTGATCCTGATACTTTTGTGCTTTGGGATATGTATTATGAGCATGATACTAAAAAATCTAAAAATATGGGTGGAAATTATTTAAGTGCTGACGGAACTGCACGAAAATTAAAAAAAAGAAATTGGATAGATATGCAAAAATGCAATGGTTTATAATTTGGCGTTGTTCTTTACGCCGTCCAAAACAAAAAAATTATTGAGAAGAATTA
>JAOZMT010000097.1 GCA_029934175.1 Victivallales bacterium
TGTTTCCTCTGTGGTTAACTATAATTTAATGTGGTTCACTGAATATATACAATTTTATTTTGTCAGTAATCACAGAAATGTGTTTTTTTATGACTTTTGCAATTGGCTCTGTAGTTAATATTAAAAAATGTTATATTCTTTAAATGGGAAGGAAGTTTTATGTATAGTAAATTAATTGTTTTTTTAAGTTGTTTTGTATTAAATTTTATTTTAATACCAGAACTTTTTGCAAGTCATTCTTGTAAGGATAATTCCTGCAAAAGTGAAAAAAAGATAGAAATTCCTAAAAAAACAACAAAGCATAAATGTTGTGTCTCAAATGAACATAATAATTCACAAGATGAAAATTGTGATTGCATATATTGTTTTAAATGTGAACCTAAACATTCTCAGCAAATTAAAAGAATATCAAATTTAGCAACTAAAACTGAAATTGTTGCAATTATAAGTTATCATTTAAGAATTGAACAAAAGATTGATTGTTTAATCTTTCAGTCTCCTCATACATTATCCACACTCGACTATTTTATAAAAACTATTCGTCTTCAGATTTGAATATATTTGTTTTCTGTGCTGTAATTTTTACAGCTTTGTAAATAAATAATAATCTAAAATGAGGACGAAACTCTATGAAAAAATACATTTCATTTTGTTGTGCTATGGCTCTTGCCATAATGACAGGATGCACAACGATTAATAATGATAAATCTGATTTTTCAAAATCCAGTCAAAAATATAATGTTGCGAAGTATGCAAATTCGCCTATTGACAAAATAAAAGAAACTTTAAAATTAGAAGATGCACTAATCGCAACTCGCAATGCAAACCCGAGTTTAGCAGTTGCAAATTTAAAAATAAAAGCTGCGAGTTGTGCAATTTCTCAAGCTGATGTTTTTAAGAACCCTGAAGTTGATATTGAATTTGATGATGTTAATAAAGGGCGTGATTCTATTTCACAGTCTATTGGCATTAGTCAGAAGGTCGAATTTTGGGGTAAACGAGATAAAAGAGTTAATTTTGCTAAACAAAAATTCAATATTTCTGAATTTGAACTTGCTGAAATTCAATTACAACTTGATACTCAAGTTAAACTTGCATTCTTAGAGGTTTATAATGCTCAAGAAAATCTTAAACTTGTTTCAAGTGCTTTTGATATTATTAATCAAAATTATAATTCTATTATCAAACGAATTAAATCTGGTGAAGTTTCATCTATTCAAAAAAATAAAGCAAAAGTTGAATTAGCATCTGCACAAATCGCAAAGATAAAAGCAAATCGTCAACTTAAAAAATCAAGAAGAAGTCTTGTGGCTTTATGGGGTGCAAAAACTGCACAATTCGCAAGGGTTGATAAATTTGAGACTGTTTTTAATAACAATTTAACTATTGACGATTATAAACAAAACTTAAACAATCATCCTTCTTTTTTCAAGTTAAATGCTATAATTGAAAGAGAAAAAGCTTTACTTGAAGTAAATAAAGCAAAGCCGTATCCTGATGTTAAGTTCTTTGGAAAAATGGCTCAAGCTAGAGAGTCTGGAGATAAATCTTTCTCTGTTGGCTTTTCAATGCCAATTCCTTTTTTTGACCTCAATACTGGTGCAATTGAAGAAGCGGAAGCTAATCTTGAAAAGGCTATAAAAACTAAAAATTCAAAACTTTTAGACCTTGAAAAAGAATTAGATATTGTTTTTGATGATTTTATATCGGCTAAAGCTGAATTGGATATTTTTCAAAATGATATAATTCCAGCTTCTGAACATTCTCATAAAGATGTCAATAAAGCATTCAAGGTTGGCGAACAAAATATTCTAGAATTGCTAGACTCTCAGCATTCCCTTATAAAAGCTAAACAAACTCAACTTGATATGTCTTTTGAACTTCAAAAACTTATTATTAAACTAAATGCCATTTCTGGCAAAAAATAGGAACTTAAAATGAATATAAAATATATAATTGCTTCTGCAATAACAATGTCTACAATATTAATGAACGCTAGTCCTGTATGTTGTCCTGAGGATAATGTTAAGGAAACTAAGGATACCGATATTTTTCAAATGCCTAAAATGAATTTTATGGATATGAAAATACCTGTCAATACAAAACCAAAACAAACTGACCATTCTGGACATAATCACGGTGCTGGAGGATGTTCTGCAGCAACAAATGAAGATGGTGGTTTTGAATTAACTAAATCTCAACAAAAAGAAGCAGGGATTGTTCTTGATAAAGCAAAATCTGGAGACTTAAATAAAAAAATCTCTGTGCTTGGTGAAATATTATTAAATGAAGATGAGATTGTTCATCTTGTTCCTCGTATCGCAGGTATTGCTATTGACATTAATAATCAAGTCGGAGATGAAGTGAAAAAAGGAGATATTCTTGGTATTTTAGACAGTTCAGATTTTGGAGAAGTGAAATCTGAATATTATGAAATATATAGTGATGTAGCTTGTTGCACACTAGATTTGACTAGAGCGGAGGAAATTGCTAAAAATACAAAAATACTCCTTGAGGATTTAGCTAAAAATCCATCTTTAATAGATTTGAGAAAAAAAGACTACGGAAATCTTGGAAAATATCGAGCTTCGTTAATTGCGGCTTATGCAAATTTTATTTTAAATAAAAATATCTTTACTCAAAAATCAAAGTTGTATAACGATAAAATCATAAGTCCAGCTGACTTTTTAGAAGTCCAAACAAATTGGGATAAAGCAAATTCTGCGTATTATGCAGAATGTGATAAAGCTGAATATGAAACAAAAAGAGAATTATCGTTGTGGCAAAAAACTAATCGAATAGCACATGTAAAGTCTAAAGCCATTAAACAAAAATTATTAAATTTAGGAATGAATGAAAAGGAAATTTCAGAGCTTGAAGTTATTACTGAATTTAAAGAAAAAAAATGTGGCTGTGGTAATGATAATTGTAAAGTTTGCAAAGCTAAAGCAGAAGCTAAAAAGAAAATAGAGGTCAAAAAGGAAGTAGAGGTCGAAGTTGAAGATATGGATATTATGGGAGTTTTAAACTTAAAAACATCTTATGCTCATTTTGAATTAAAAGCTCCTGCAACTGGAACTATTATCCAACGACATATTACTAAAGGTGAAATGGTTTCAACTGAAAATATTGTCTTTTCTATTGCAAATTTAAATACTGTTTGGGCTAATTTAAATCTATCAAAAAAAGATCTTCAACATATTAAAAAAGGTGATAGAATTCCTATTGTTTCAAATGAAAATTTAAAAACTTATGGTATTATTGATATGATTTCGCCACTTGTAAACGCAGAAACAAGAATGATTAGCGTTAGAGTTCTTGTTGATAATCGTTCTGGTAAATGGCAACCAGGAACATTTGTAACTGGAGAAATTATTGTTGCAACCAATAAATTACCTGTTGTAGTCCCAAAAAATGCTGTCCAAAATATTGATGGAGAAAATGTGATTTTTGTTGTTGTAAAAACTGGATTCAAACCAATACCTGTTGTGCTTGGTAAATCAGACAAAGATAGTATTGAAATTGTTTCAGGATTAACTACTGGAAGAATTTATGTCCGAGAAGGTGCATTTCAATTAAAAGCACAAATGATAACAAGTAATATGGATCCACACGCTGGTCATGGACATTAAAAAAAATGTGGTTCGGGCTTCCAGCCTGAACTAAAACTAAGCACAGACAAGATGTCCGTGCCACATTTGAAAACTAAAAAAGGAAGAAAAAATGATTAATAAATTAATTGAAAAAGCGTTAAAAGCTCCATGGATAATTATAATGATTCTTATCGGAGTCATTGCTCTTGGAACTTATAAATATCAAACAATGCCAATTGACGCATTCCCAGATATTTCACCTGTTATGGTGCCTGTCTTTGCTGAATGTCAAGGTATGGCTCCAGAAGAAATTGAACGACTTATAACATATCCTATCGAATCGGTGATGAATGGATTACCGAAAATTAAACAAATAAAATCAACATCTGCTTTTGGAATGTCGGTGGTTTATGTTTATTTTGAAGATGATATGGATATTTATTTTGCACGACAACTTGTATCAGAACGATTATCAAGTGCAACTGCCGAATTACCAGAAATGGATGAACCGCCATCTTTAGGTCCTATTTCAACTGGGCTTGGACAAATCTTCATCTACTATTTATCTGCGGATTATGCAAAAGTTGATACTGGTGGAAAGGATTTGAATACATATTTGCGTGAATTAAATGACTGGGTTGTTAAGTTTAAACTGCAATCAGTTAAAGGAGTTACAGATGTTTTATCAATGGGTGGTCATGTCTTGCAATATCAAATCAAATTAAACCCTTTAAAGTTAAAAAAATATGATATTATGCTCAATGAAATTGCTGATGTTGTAAACGATAATAATCGTAATGTCGGCGGTCAATTTTTACTTTTAGGGTCTGAAGAACATTTAGTTCGTGGTATCGGCTTGGTAGAAAGCCTTGATGATATTCGCAATATTCCAATCAAAGAATACAACGGCACTCCAATATATTTGAAAGATGTTGCAGAGGTTTCCTTTGGTAATGAAATTCGTCGTGGTGCTGTAACAAGTAAAGGCGAAAAAGAGGTTGTTTCAGGAATTGTGATGAAGCTTTATGGAGAAAATACTTCGGAGGTTATTGAGAGGCTTTACAAAAAAGTTGAAGAAGTAAAAAAGACATTACCTGCTGGTGTTGAACTTATTCCATATTATGAACAAGCTGAACTTGTTGAAAAAGCTACAAATACTGTCCAAATGGCATTATTGCAAGGGGCTATTTTAGTTATTCTTGTTTTGATAATATTTTTAGGTAATTTGCGAGCATCTTTATTAGTTGCCATATCTTTACCAATAAGTGCATTAGTCGCAATCTTATTTATGGATTTAAAAGATATTACTGGAAATTTAATGTCGTTTGGTGGAATAACTATTGCAATTGGTATGCTTTGCGATGGTGCAATTGTTATGGTAGAAACAATTTTACTGCGACTTAGTGATGAAGAATACAATAAAGAATCATCATTTTCTGTTATTTTAGGTGCTGCAAAAGCTGTTGCTAGACCGATATTTTTCTCAGGAGTCATTGTGATTTTGGTATTTACACCATTATTTTCATTAGAGGGGATTGAAGGCAAAATGTTTTCGCCAATGGCTTGGACAATTAGTGCTGCAATGGTTGGTTCTATTGCAATGGCATTGTTTGTTATTCCTGCTTTAGCATTAACAATTTATAAACACAAAGCTATTCCTGAAACTTTAATTGTTAGATTTTTAGAAAAAATATATGACCCAACTCTTAAATTTGCATTAAAGTTTAAAAAAATTATTTTAATTTCTGTTGTTTTAGTATTTTCAATAACAATATATATTGGAACAAGTCTAGGAACAGAATTTATGCCTGTTTTAGAAGAAGGTTCAATCTTTATTGGTGTGGGAATGGCTCCATCTATTTCACTTGAAAATGCAACTAAAAAAGTTATGAAATTAGAGCGAAAAATAATGTCTTTTGATGAAGTAAAAGAGACGGTTTCGAGAATAGGTCGTCCAGAAGCTGGAAGTCATCCACATCCTGTTAATATGGGAGAAATTCAAATAGAATTAAATCCAATGTCAGAATGGAAAAACTTTAAAACGAAAGCCGAATTAATTGAAGCTATTCGTGAAAAAATAAGTGTTGTCCCAGGGGCTCAATTTAATTTTACTCAACCTATTCAAAATGCGTTTGATGAGCTTTTTTCTGGTGTTAAAACTCAATTAGCTATAAAACTTTATGGTGATGATTTAACTATTTTACGCAAAAAAGCAACTGAAATAAAAAACACAATTGAAGGTATTGATGGGCTTGTTGATTTAAATACAGAACAAAGTTTTGGACAACCTCAAATTCAAGTTATACCTGATAGAAAATTGTGTGCAAGATATGGAGTTAGTATTAGTCAAATTTTGGAATTAATAGAATTATCCGTTGGAGGAAAAGTTGTTGATAATATTTATTTAAATACTCGTAGATTTGGCATTCATATTCGTTATCAAGAAAAGTATCGTGATGACCCAGAAGCTTTGCGAAGTATGCTACTATCAACAACAAAATACGGATTAGTTCCACTTGGCGATGTGGCTAAAGTTGAAAGAGTTATTGGTCCAATACAAATCAATCGTGAAAAAAATCAAAGGCGATGGACAATTCAAGGAAATATTCGTGGTCGTGACATTGGAAGTGTCGTGAAAGATATTCAAGATATGGTCAATGAAAAAATAAAATTAGATGCTGGATACACTATCGAATACGGTGGACAATTTGAAAACCAACAGCGAGCAATGAAGCGATTAATGATAATTGTGCCATGTGTAATTTTTGCAGTTTTATTAATGCTTTGGATAACATTGTCATCATTTAGGCAAGCGATAATTATTTTCACAATGGTTCCATTATCGGTAATTGGAGGAGTTTGGGGATTAATCGTAATGGGCGAATATTTATCAGTTCCAGCATCAGTAGGGTTCATAGCATTATTTGGAATGGCGATGTTAGATGGACTTGTTATGATATCATGTTTCAATGATTTACGCAAAAAAGGTTTATCAATAGATGCAGCAGTTCTCAAAGGATCACATCAAAGATTAGCACCAGTTATGATAACGACCATCACGACATTATTAGGATTACTGCCATTATTAATCGCAAGTGGAATAGGTTCAGAAGTGCAACGACCATTAGCAACAGTAGTAGTTTTTGGATTAGCCACCTCAACAAGTTTAACTTTATTTGTAATCCCCGTAGTTTATGAATTAATAGAAGGTTATTTTGATAAAAAAGTCTAATTGAATTAAAAAATTAGCGTGCTTTAAATTGCGACTTGTGCAATATTAGCACGCTAAATCTAATTCATTTCAAATTTGTATTTTGTTAAATCCGTCTAAGATGAATTTTTGGAAAATGTTTATTCCATTGTTCTATATTCATTGCAATCGCATCGTGAATGAAAGGATTCCAGTTTTTATTTTTAGGATGTTTTATAGGTAAATTATTTTTCAATATACAGGTTATTTGAGATAATTCAGGTGCTTGAAGACAATCATGAGCAATAACAGCAACATAAATCAATTTCTTTTTTTTATCAATATTGTTCATGGATAATTCATAAAGAAAAGAATCTCTATACTTTGGAACCAATTCATTTTGAATAAATTTAACTCCTTGCATTCTTTTTAATTCTTTTACTTTTTTCTCTTTGGATATTTTAGGATTTTGAGGATCTTTAACCTCAATAAAAAAGATTTTATTTTCAAACTCGAAAATAAGATCTACTGCTTTCATACAGTGTGATAGTCCATGATTTTCATCATCAAATTTTCTAGGATTTATTACATCTGAAAAATCAAATTCTAAACAATTTTCTTGTAATATCATTTTACATCTCCAATGCGTTAGCTATTTCAGCATCATAAATATC
>JAOZMT010000098.1 GCA_029934175.1 Victivallales bacterium
CACGGAAAGCACGGAAAAAGAGGGAGTTTTTTTACGAGTCGGAAGCTTTACTTGCATTGGGTTGGATTTAGATAAATAATAATAAATAAATAAATAAATAAATAAATAAATAAATATTTTCGTGCTTTTCGTGTTTTTCGTGGTTAAAAAATCTGCGTTAATCTGCGGAATCTGCGGATAAAAAAAGGGTAGAAATGATGATAAAAAAAAGGATACAAAAAACTGGAGATGTAACTTATTTCCATTTGAAAAAGATAAAAGAAACAATTATCTTTTTTGGAGAATTTTTTCTTGCAATAATGGTTGCACTAAAAAGTCCTAGAAAGATTCGTTGGAAAGATTCTTTTTATTATATGGAATTATGTGGTTCTTCTGCATTACCTATTGTGTGCTTGATATGTTTTTCTATGGGACTAATAATGGGTTTTCAAGGTGCTATGCAACTTCATAAATATGGAGGAGATATTTTTCTTGCAGATGCTGTTGGTATTGCGATAGTTTTAGAACTTGGACCGCTAATGGTTGCGATGATTGCAATAGGTCGTGCAGGTTCTGCATTTGCCGCAGAAATAGGGACAATGAAGTCGGCTGAGGAAATTGATGCTATGATTACAATGGGATTTGTGCCAAGTAGATTTTTAATTATTCCTAAATTAATAGCAATGCTAATTGTAATTCCAATATTAACTGTTTTTGGTGATGTAGCAGGCATTATTGGCGGAATGACTATTGGAGTCTTTAAATTAGGACTACCTGTTGAAGCTTACTTCAATAGAACTCTTGTTGCGGTAAATAATGTTTATTTCCTTGAAGGACTTATAAAAAGCGTTGTTTTTTCTGTTATTATCACAGCTGTTGGTTGTATGAAAGGATTTGAAGCTAAACGAGATGCACAGGGAGTTGGTAGAGCTGCAACATCAGCGGTTGTTACAGGTATATTCCTTGTTATAGTGGCTGATACTTTATTAACTGTTTTATTTACCTTGGTGATCAAATGAGTAATATTATAGATGTGAAAAACTTAACAATTGGTTATGATGGAATGTCGATACAAGAAAATTTATCATTTTCTGTTAAACGAGGGGAAATTTTCATTATTTTAGGCGGTTCAGGATGTGGGAAAAGCACATTATTGAAACATTTAATAGGATTAAATAATCCAATGTCTGGAGAAATATCTATTTTCGATACATCTATAACTAAATGTGAAGAAGATGATAAGCGACAATTAATGAAAAAATTTGGCGTGCTTTATCAATCTGGAGCATTATTTGGTTCATTGACCTTAGCTGAAAATATATCTTTATTATTGGAAGAATATACAGATTTTTCTAAAAAAGAAAGAGAAAGTGTTATTAAGGAAAAATTAAGTCTTGTTGATTTAGATGGCTACGAGAATTATTATCCAGCTGAAATAAGTGGAGGTATGAAAAAGAGAGCAGGGCTTGCTCGTGCAATGGCTCTAAATCCTGAACTATTATTTTTTGATGAACCTTCTGCTGGCTTAGACCCTATTAGTGCGGCTCTTTTGGATAAACTTATAATTTCTTTGCGTGATAATTATCAGACAACTATGGTTATCGTAACACATGAGTTAGATAGCATTTTTGCGATTGCCGATAGAGTTATAATGCTAGATAAAGAAACGAAAAGTATCATAGCCACAGGCAATCCACATAAATTAAAAGAAAATCCACCAAATGAATGGGTTAAAGATTTTTTAACAAGAACAGGGTTTGGAAGATAAAACATAAAAAAAGGAGTTAATTAAAAATGAAAAACAAAATAGATTACATAAAACCTGCAAATATAGCATTTGAAAAAATGGTAAAAATGCTTTTTAAGCCATTTGATATAAAGAAGTGGTTCGTTCTTGGCTTTATTGCTTGGATTACATTTTTTGGCGAAGGGGGAGGATTTAATTACAGTATCCCATCTTTTGATGATAATAACAATGTAAATTATTCATCTTCAGGAAATGAACAAGAAATCGTGTGCGAAGATGAAAATGCATCAATTACGACCGTAGAGTCCAAGCAGAATCCAGCTGATGAGATGAAAGATTTTATAAAGAATATTCCTGATGAAATTTCTAAAAAAATGTCATCGGAGCAATCAGGAATTATAATTTTAATAGGAGTAATAGTGCTTATTGCCATATTATTTGGAATTATTTTAGGACTAAGTTTTATATGGTTAAAAGCTCGATTTTCTTTTATTTTTTTAGACAATGTAATTCGTGATGACACTCAAATATCTGAACCTTGGCACAAATTTGCAAAACTAGGAAATTCTAGCTTTAAGTGGCAGGCAATATTTTCGTTTATTAGTATCTGCGGTGTTCTGATATTTCTTATTATAATGGGATTAAGTATCGCTGCGTTATTTGGACCAAGTCTTCCATTAGGTATTGTAAGTCTTGTTATAAGTAGTTTGCTATTCATTACTTTTATTATTATTTTTTCGGTCATGCAGACTTTCTTTAGAGATTTTGTAACTCCTATTATGTATAAAAATTCAATTACTGCAATACCTGCATGGAAAGAATTTTATATAATGTTAAAAAATAATAAATTAGCATTTCTTGGATATTTGGGAGCTTTAATTATATCCAAAATGGTCGTGGGAACAGTTACTATTATTATAACTATAGCAACATGCTGTATTGCATCGTGTATAATATCTATTCCATACCTAGGAACTGTTCTTTTACTTCCTATTCCAGTTTTTTATAGATTGTATAGCGTAGAGTTCTTAGCACAATTTCACGAGAATAATGAAATATACTGCAAGCGCTAAGCTTTGCTCGGCATAAATCAACGATTTTTGAGTTTTAAAAACACAAAATACTTAAAGAAAATTGATTTTTTGCATTTACCTAATTAATAATAAATAAAAAACTTGCGATTTATGCAATAGTATGGTATATTATTGTTTTTCAAATTTTAAATTTAAACAAAGGGCATATATGAAAAATTTTATTATTATATTTTTAGTTATTTTTTCTTTTTTAGCAAAAGCAAAAGAAGTATCATCAATTACATTTAATCAAGTAGGTTCATCTGACAAGCTGGCTGATACAACTCTGATGTATCAAATTAAAGAACGAGTGGGTTCAGACTTCTCTATGAAAGAACTTAATGAAGATGTTAAAAGACTTTATGCTATGAAAATCTTTAAAAATATTAATGCTAAATATATTGAATTAAATGATAATTCTGTTAGTATTGTATTTGACTTAACTCTAAATAAAAAAGTTTCTGCTCTATATTTTGAAGGGAATTCTAATGTATCGAATGATGAACTTTCTGAATTGCTAGCCTCTAAAGCTGGTTCTTACTTAAGTGATGGATTTATTCAATCTACTCTAGAAGCTGTCCGTGAGTTATATAAAAAGAAAGGTTATCATAATAATTTAATCGGCTATGAATTGAAAAATGAAACTGCGAATCGTGCAGATATGTTAATTAAAATAACAGAAAATCCTAAATTAACAATTGATGAAGTCTTTTTTTCAGATACTACAGTATATACAAAATCTGAACTTCAAGACTTTATAAAAACCTCAAGTTCTTTTTGGTCGTTTATTCTTGATACTGGACTTGTGAATTATGATGAAATTGAACGAGATAAAATACGATTGAAAAATGCTTTTTGGAATAAAGGTTACTTAGACTTTGAAATTCAAGAAGTTAAAATAATTC
Source organism: Victivallales bacterium (assembly GCA_029934175.1). Taxonomy (GTDB): domain Bacteria; phylum Verrucomicrobiota; class Lentisphaeria; order Victivallales; family JAUVCU01; genus JAOZMT01. The sequence continues at coordinate 3,705 of JAOZMT010000098.1, forward strand.
CTCTTGAAGATGACGAGGCAAATATTGACTTCAAATTTACAGTTGGGAAAAGTTATTCTGTAACTGGCATTAATTTAACAGGTAACAAAGTTTTTAATCTTAGAACATTAAAAAATCAAATAAGTCTTAAAACTGGCGTTGCGTATGATCATAAAGCAGCTATAGAAAGTGCAAATAAAATTCGTTCGTCATATTATAAATTAGGATATGCTGATTTTGGTTGTCAAATTCTGCGTGATGCTGATTATGAAACTAATGAAGTAAAAGTTACATTTAATATTGTTGAAGGTGCTGAATACAAAATTCGTTTTATTGATATTAAGGGTAATAAAAAAACAAAAGATAAAGTTTTAAGACGCGAATTACCAATTTATCCGTTAGAGGAACTTAATCCTAATATGTTAGATGTTAGTAAAAGTCGTTTGCAACAATTAAATTATTTTGATAAAGTTGATATAACTGCATTAAATACCTCAGAGTCAGGAATTAGAGATATTCTTGTTCAAGTAGAAGAAAAAAACACTGCAAAATTTAAAATTGGTGGCGGTATATCTAGTGATGAAGGTTTTATGGGGCGTATCTCAGTAGAACAAAGAAATTTCGACTTAGGTGATTCGGATAGTTATTATCAAGGTGGAGGACAAAGAATTAAATTTGCAGCATCTATTGGAAGTGAATCAACTGATTTTAGATTAGACTTTACAGAGCCTTGGTTAAACGATAAACCTTTAAGATTGGATACGGCGATATATCATACTTCTTTTGTTCGTAATGATTGGGACGAATCTCATACTGGGGCTTATGTTTTATTCACTGAAAAAGTTTTTGATGATTTTACAAGGTTTTCTTACGGTTATAAATTAGAAAATGTTGGTATATCAAGTATGGATAGTAATTTATCTGAATTTTTTCAAGATGAAGAATGTTCTGATTTAGTAAGTGCTATTAGATTTGATTTATTTAAAGATACTCGTGATAGTATTATAAATCCAACAGATGGATATGATTGGAGACTTCATTCTGAAATCACAACTGAACTTTTCGGAGCAACGAATAACCATTATAAATTAGAAGCTAAAGGAACGCAATATTATTCATTTTTTGATAAGGAAATCATTTTATTATTTGCAGGAAAAGTTGGTGTCGTAGATAGTTTAGATTCAGAACGAGCACCTATTTATGAAAGGTATTTTCTTGGAGGAAGGAATTTAAGAGGATTTCCAACTCGTGAAGTTTCTCCTGCTGATGAAAATGGAGTTCCTTATGGAGGACAAACTATGGCTCTGGGAACGGTTGAATTGACTTATCCTTTATTTGTTGATATGCTTCGTGGTGCTATTTTTACAGATATTGGTGCTGTTGGAGATAAGAGTTATGAATTTGATGGTGTTAATGTTGGTGCAGGTATTGGACTTAGAATTAATGTTCCACAACTACAAACACCTATTAGATTAGACCTTGCACAACCAATTGTTAATTGTTACGACCATTATGATTCAAAATGGCGTTTCTCATTTGATATGGGGTTCTCTTGGTAGAGTATGAAAGTTGTTATACAACGCGTATCAACTGCATCTGTTACTGTTGATTCTCAAGTAACAGGAGAAATAAAAGCTGGCTTGCTTATTCTATTAGGAATAGCACATAATGATACAAAAGAAGATGTTGATTCGTTAATTGATAAAATTATAAATTTAAGAATTTTTGAAGATGTCGATGGGAAAATGAACCGTTCTTTAATTGATATTAACGGAGAAATTTTGCTCATATCGCAATTTACATTGTATGCAGATTCAAAGAAAGGGCGACGACCAAGTTTTACAAATGCAGCTAAGCCTGATATTGCAGTTCCGCTATATGAATTTTTTATAGACTCTTTAAAAACACAACAAATTACTGTTAAAACTGGAATATTTGGTGCAGATATGAATGTTAATTTATGCAACAATGGACCTGTTACAATTATTTTAGAAACTCAAAATGGTAAAATACTAAGCTAAAAATGGAAATTGATACTACACACGATAAAACTATGAGTGCTGCTATGAATATTTTATCATACCGTGCTTGCTCTGAAAAAGAATTGTCTCGCAAATTGTATAAAAAAAAATTTGGAAAAAAAACAATCGAATGGACTTTAAAAGAATGCCTTAGGTTACAATTAATTAATGATAGCTATTTTACAGAATGTTATATTGAAGAATTAATGTATAAAGATTTTGGTATTTATTATATAAAAAATGCGTTAAGAAAACGAGGAATATCACAGGAACTTATTGAAAAATGGTGTGAAGAAAAAATCACAAATGAAAATGAAATTGCTAGATTAAAAAATAATATAACGAAAAAATTAAATTTACTTAAACGAGAAAAAGACCCAAGAAAAAAACGAGAAAAAATATTTAGATTTTTATGTTCAAGAGGCTTTCAATCTCATATTATTTACGATAATTTAAACATAGAAGAGTGTGATGATGAAGATAGCTATTATTAAAAAAAAGTTTTCAAATAATGGTGGTGGTGCTGAGAAATATGCTTATATAATTTGCAATGCTCTAGCTAAACGCGGACATTCTATAACTGTTTTTGCTGAAAAATTTCAAAACGATAATAATAGTCTTAAATGGGAAAAAGTCAAAAGGGCTAAACTTCCTTCGCTATGTAGGACTTATTCTTTTCATAAAATGGTGCAAAAGCAAATAAATCACAATGAATTTGATATTACTTACGCTCTTTCAAGAACATATCCAGCTGATGTATTTAGAGTTGCTGAACAATTACATGCTGTTTGGGTTAAAATTGGATATTCTACTTTTTCAAAAATAAACCCACGACATAAAAAAATTGCTAAACTAGAACAAAATATAATGCTACCTAAAAACATTAAAGCTATTGTAACAAATTCAGATATGATTAAAGAGGAAATTTCTAATATTTACCAATATCCTAAAAACAAAATATTTCCTATAAAAAATGGTGTTAATCCAGAAACATTTGCACAAGTCGCAGATAAAATTTCCTTAAAGAAAAAATTAGGATTAGATATTAATAAAAAGATAATTCTTTTTTCATCAAATAATTTTAAAATCAAAGGACTTAAATCTGCGATTTATGCAATTTCAAAATTAGATAATAAGATAAAAAATAATATTTCTTTTGTTATTACTGGCGATGATTCCCCTGAACCTTTTGCACAACTCGCAAAAAGTTTAAAACTAAACAACTTAATATTTACTGGAAGAGTTGATAATATGAATGAATATTATGCCTGTTCCGATTTATTGCTATATCCTTCTTTATATGAACCTTTTGCAAATGTATGCCTTGAAGCTGCATCAGCAGCATTGCCAATTATTACAACAACAAAAAATGGAGCAAGGGAGCTTATTATTCATAAAGTTAATGGGTATTTGATAGATTCAGCAGACGATATTTGCGATATATGCAAATATTTAACAAACTTTTTTACTCTTTCAGACTATGAAGTTGAACAATTTAAAAATAGTATTTTGAAACAATCGTTATCATATCGTTGGGAAAAACATATTGACGAACTTGAGAATCTTTTAAAAAAATTAATGTGAAATTGCGAGTTATGCAAATTGCATAACTCGCAACGCTTTAACTTTTTATTTGCATAATTCGCAAATAACTTTATTTTCTCCATCTTGAAGTTTAGCTTCAGGAATAATATTTCCTTCAATCTCTTCTCCATTTAATGTAAATTTAGCTACG
>JAOZMT010000099.1 GCA_029934175.1 Victivallales bacterium
TTGTCAAAACTATCTTCCCCATAAGGTATTCTTTTTATCTTTTGCATTTTTATATTTCCTTTTTTTATCCATCAATTATTTATTGTATCCAAAAACAATTTAACATTCAACATTCAAAATTAATAATATATCCCCTGCTTTCTCTTATACAACTAAAATCTTCGGTCATTTCGCTTAATGAAGTCAAATTAGCACGCTAAAAGTGTGAACTCCAACAAATTCGATCTTCCATTTAATTTTTCTTTTTTTAATCCGTAGATTAATTTTATTTTTACTTTAATATATTACTCTTTTTGGTTTGTTTGTAAACGAATTGCATTACTATCAAAAATAGTTTTTATTTTATTTTCATTAAGATTAGATTCTTCTTTTGGCGAAATTGTGACCAGTATAGGTCTATGATCAGATGCTTTTTGGTTCAATAGCCCATAATCTATTATCTTAGTATCTAGAAAATTAATTTCTGGTAAAATTTGATAAGTAGCTAGAATATAATCAATTCTGGCATAAGAATCATCATAATTCCACCAATGAGTCCATGCTTTAGATGACTCATCAAAAGGGCGAAGGTCATATAATCTGTCTTCCATTTTTTTACTAGAACTTCTTAAAGTTTTCATTGGAGCTGAATCTGGAATATCATTCATATCTCCCATTATTAAAATATTTGCATTTTTATTTAATTTCAAAAGATCATTAACATAATATTTTAACTGTCTTGCTTCATATCTACGCATCTCTGCTTGATTATAGCGTTTATGTATTAATTTTGATTTTAAATGTGCAAGTATTGTGTGGAATTTATATCCATTTATATTAAAAATACAATGTAAAAAACCTCTTGAAACAGCTTTTGTTTCCAGCCAAGTAGCTGCTTTTCCCTTAAACTTAATCTTTGGCTTAATGTTGTAATATGTATTATTTTTTTCTATAATAGCTTCTGGTTCAATTTTTGAAATAATACCTAGATGCCTACGCCTGTCATATCCCTTCATTACTTTTCCAAACGAATATTTACAACCTACGCTCTTTAAATACTTCATAAAATCATCTAAAGACTCTTTCGTTCCTATTTCAGATATTAATAAAATATCAGGGTTTGCTTTCTTTATAATATTGCATAATGCTAATTTAGATGATTCGCTTTTAAGTCTATCTGCATCTTTTTCAACAAAATAATTATAACAATTATAGGACATAATAGTTATTTTATCTGCACAATTCGCAAATGAAATAATGCATAAAACGCAAAAAGCAACTAAAAATTTCATAAAGAAGTTACGATTTTGTTATATACCAATTCAATGAACCCTTAGGTAGAATTTTTGATGCAGGATATTTGTCATTTCTGTTATTCATTACTTCATTTAAAATTTCTTGTTTTGACTTTGCCTTAGAAATTAAAAATATAACATTTTTTCCTGCATTTAAAATAGGAAAAGTCATAGTTAATCGTGGAAGATTAGGTCTAGCTGTTGTTGGTGCTGGTGTATTCATTATCCATTTTTTTTCTTCTTTACTTGCATAAGTATCAGGAAATAAACTCGCAGTATGACCATCAGCGCCAATGCCTAATAAAATTAAATCGAAACGAGGTATAGGAAAATTTTCTAATAAATCCCTTTTTTTGAAGAAATTTTTCATTTGTTTTTCGTATTCATGAGCTGCAATTTCTGGATATTGATTTTCAGTATCCATCTTAAAAATATTCTCTTTAGGAATAGAAACATGGTCAAAAAATAATTCTTTCGCGTAAATATAATTATTTTCAGGATGTCTTATACTAACACATCTATCATCAACAAAAAAGATTACAGTTTTATCCCAAATTTTACTATTTTTAAATTTAGAACCTAAGAACGAAAACAATGTTTTCGGAGTGTCGCCACCAGATATAGCAAGAAGGAAAATGTCATTTTTCTCTATTGCTTGCTCTCCAATACTAACAAGTTCTTTCGCAACCTCCAATGACATTTCATTTATTTCATCAAAATTCGTAATATTCATATTAATTACCTTGTTGGTTAAAATTTTCTATTTCTAATTGTGAAGCTAGCACTTCTCGGACACTGCTATTTATGTTCTTTAAATTATGATAATCGAAATATAAACTTAATAAAGCATTTTCTTTTTCTATTTCAGAAAATTTATTGGCTAATTTAATTTTTTTAGAAATATATTTATTAAGAAAAGCATATTCTTTAAGTCCTTTTATTTCTTCTTTTAAAATGTTTAAGTTTTCTAATAAATCTTGTTCTGTTGTAGCTTTTCTTATATTATCAATTAAAAAATTTGTTTTATCTAGAATTTTAAGTTGTTTCTGTAGAATAATAACACTTTCATTTTTCCCATACTTATCTATTGCAAAATCTATTTCCTTAATTGATTCAACTATCCCACCATTCTTTATTGCATTTCTTGCATTGATAATATTAATATTTTGCTTTTCTTTATCTTCTAATTTTTTCAAAAAGATATTTTCTCTGTCAATAGCCCTTAATTTAGTTAAAATAGTCAACGCACTTTCATGATCTTGCTCTTTTAATCGTTCAAATAAACTAATTACAAGTTTAGATTTCGTTCTTGATGGGTCTTCGGGAGTATTATCACTACACCCTGTGCAAAAAAGTAAAATAGCTGCGATTTGTGCAATAATTATTATATTAATATTTTTCATATTATAAAGAATTCCTTAATGATATTAGATCAATTGTTTGTGTTTTTAATATTTCTGCATTTTCGTCATCTTGCTCATTAAAATATCCAAAAGAAGCATAACGCTCTTTTGACTTATTATATGCTTTATCATATCGTTCCAACTCTTTTTTATTAAAGTTAGTTTTCATTGCTTTTTCATATTTGAAAATAGCATTTTTTGAAGCTCTTGTAAGTTCCAAAATTGATTCATAAATCTCCTTTTCACTAGATTTAAAAATCTCATCAGTTGATTGTAAAGGCTTTGCAATTTCTTTACCAATAAAATTACTTAGCCCTTTTTCTTCTTTTTTCAAGACAATATCATGCCTAATCAAAGAACTTGATGCTTGAATTATATCCCTTAAAAGTTTTAAATAGTTAGTATAAGAATGAAGATAATCTTTATTTTTACCTTTATGAAATATTAATTGACTTGCATTAATCGCATCATTTAATAGTTTCAAAATAGCAATATATTTATGAATACGCTTATTTTTACTATATGAGAATATATCCTCACTTATTAGCTCAATCGTTCTATTATATGCAGAAAAACGCCTAGCTAATAAAGGAGGTGTATTTATATTTATAAGTTTTTTATCAGATGAAAACTTTTTAGAGTCATCTTTGATAAACTTAATAACTCTTTTGCGGACAGTTTCAATCATAAATATCCTTACATACTCTCAACTACAACTTTAGCAAATTCTGAACAAGATAATTCAGTCGGATTATCCATTAAACGAGCAAAGTCATAAGTTACTTTTTTTGCTAATATTGCATTTTCAATTCCCTTAACAACTAAGTCAGCAGCTTCTGTCCAACCTAAATGTCTAAGCATCATTTCACCAGACAATGCTAATGATGATGGGTTTACTTTATCTAAGCCAGCATATTTTGGAGCAGTTCCGTGTGTCGCTTCAAAAATTGATAACCCAGTAGTATAATTAATATTTGCACCAGGAGCGATTCCAATTCCGCCAACGCAAGCAGCAAGAGCATCTGAAACATAATCTCCATTTAAATTCATAGTTGCAATTACATCATATTCTTCAGGTCTTGTTAAAATTTGTTGTAAAAAAGCATCGCAAATACAATCTTTAACTAAGATTTTGCCTTCTGGAGCATTCCAATCACAATCATGAGCAGCAACAGCAACATCTGCAAATTCTTTTCTAACTAAGTCATAACCCCAATCTTTAAATCCACCTTCAGTGAATTTCATAATATTACCTTTATGAACAAGAGTTACATTTTTACGATTATTATCTATTGCGTATTGAATAGCAGCACGCACAAGTCTTTCTGTTCCTTCTTTAGATATTGGTTTAATTCCTATTCCTGATGTTTCTGGAAATCTTATTTTATCTACTCCCATTTCATCTTGTAGAAAATCAATAACTTTTTTCACTTCTTTAGAACCAGCCTTCCATTCAATTCCAGCATAAATATCTTCAGAATTTTCTCTAAAAATAACCATATCAGTTTTTTCAGGAGCTTTAACAGGAGATGGAACACCTTTAAAATATTGCACAGGTCGCAAACATACATATAAATCAAGTTTTTGTCTAAGAGCAACATTTAGAGAACTAATTCCACCGCCAACTGGAGTCGTCAATGGACCTTTAATTGCAATTAAGTATTCTCGGACAGCATCAAGTGTTTCAGAAGGCAACCAAACATCTTCTTCATAAACCTTATTTGCTTTTTCTCCAGCATATATTTCCATCCATGAAATTTTTCTATCATTACCATAAGCCTTTTCGACAGCATTATTCCAAATATGCATACTTGCTTTTGTAATATCTTCTCCAATTCCATCTCCTTCTATAAATCCTATAATTGGATTATTTGGAACTTGTAGCTCTCCTTTATCATTAACTGTAATCTTATCGCCTGCTGGCACTACTATTTTTTTGTAATCTGACATAATTTTCCCTTTTATTTTAATTTATATATTGACCGTAATCACCTTTAAGCAATCCTTGAAATGACAAATCTTCATCTAAGGCTTCCCAATGCAAACCATAAGGTGATATTTCAATATTACTTAAATCTTTTTCAGTGGCTGTAGACAATCTTTTATTTCCTTTTATTGGAAACTTTATCTCCAAGCCATAAAACATATAAAAAGATATTCCTCTTTTTTAACACAAGTTAGCATATCTTTTTATAACTTAATATTTTTCTATTTTTGTGAAACAGGTTTTATATTCCAAATATTATTAGCATATTCGTTGATAGTTCTATCACTAGAGAATCTACCTCCGTTAGCAATATTAATTAATGCTTTTTTAGCCCATTCTTGTTTCTTTTTAAATAATGCTTCTACATCTTTTTGAGCATCATAATAAGCATCAAAGTCAGCCGCTAACATATATGTGTCATAATTCAAACTATCAAGAAGTGGAGCAAATAGATTTTCATCTTCAGGCGAGAAGAATCCACATCTAACAAGTTCTAAAACTCTTTTTAATCTAGGAGAATTATTAACAAAATCATTTGGATTATATCCATTACCCATTAATTCTTGAGCTTCTTCAACTTTCATTCCAAAAATGAAAATATTATCATCGCCGACAGCCTCGTTTATTTCAACATTTGCACCATCTAGCGTTCCAATAGTTAAAGCTCCATTTATCATAAACTTCATATTCCCAGTTCCAGAAGCTTCTGTTCCAGCAAGTGATATTTGTTCTGATAAATCAGTAGCAGGTATGATTTTTTCCGCTAAAGAAACACGATAATTTTTCAAGAAAACAACTTTTAATTTATCTCCAACATCTGGATCATTATTGATAACAGTTGCAACGGAATTAATAAGTTTTATGATAGATTTTGCCATATAATAACCTGGAGCAGCTTTAGCACCAAAAATAACTGTTCTAGGAACAAATTTACCCTTTGGATTATCTTTAATATCTAAATACAGAGCAACTGCATGTAAAATATTTAATAATTGGCGTTTATATTCATGTAATCTTTTAACTTGAACATCAAAAATAGAATCAGGATTAACTTCAATCCCATTATTTTCAAGTATATATTGAGCCAAAATTTCTTTATTAGCTTTTTTGATTTCCATTAAAGCTTTTAAGAATTTTTTATCGCCTGTGAATTTTTCTAAATCTTCTAATTTATCAAGATGTTTAACCCAATCGTCTCCAATCTTATCAGTAATAGCATCTGCCAATTCAGGGTTAGCCTTTTTCAACCAACGACGAGGAGTTATACCATTTGTAACATTGATAAATTTGTCTTCAGAGTATTGGTAAAATTCATTAAAAAGACCTTTTTTAAGCAATTCAGTGTGCAATGCAGCAACACCATTTACTTTACTAGAACCAACAATCGCCATATAAGCCATTCTGATTTTTTTGTCATCTCCTTCTTCAACAATAGAAAGACGATTTAATTTACCCATATCTCCAGGATATTTATTTGATACTTGACGCATAAATCTTGAATTAATTTCATAAATAACTTCTAAAATTCTAGGGAGCAACCTTTCTAACAATTGAGTTGACCATTTTTCCAAAGCCTCTACCATTAATGTATGATTTGTATATGAGAATGTTTTTGTGCATATATCCCAAGCTTTTTCCCATGATAAATTTTCATCATCAAGTAATATTCTCATTAACTCAGGAATAGCTAATGCTGGATGTGTGTCATTTAATTGAATTGCTGCTTTAGAGTTAAAGTCTTCAATAACTCCACCATTTGCTTTATATTTTGCAAGAATATCTTGTAGCGTTGCAGATACTAAAAAGTATTGCTGTTTTAATCTTAATTCTTTACCTTCATAGTTATTATCATTAGGATAAAGTATTTTTGTAATATTTTCAGTAAGTGATGCGTTAATATTAGCATTAACATAGTCGCCTTGGTTAAATTTATCTAAATTAAATTCAAATAAAGATTTAGCTGACCATAATCTCAAAGTATTAACAGTTTCAGTTTTATATCCAGGAATAGGAGTATCATAAGGCATAGCTAAAACATCTTCTGTATCAACCCACTGTTTTTTATAACCTCTTGAAGAATTTCTACATTGCTCTGTATGTCCATAAAATTTAACAACTCTAGCACATTCAGGTCTATTAATCTCCCAAGGATTACCATGTCTCAACCAGTTATCTGGCTCTTCAACTTGATATCCATCAATGATTTCTTGTTTAAAAATACCATAATCATATCTGATACCATATCCCGTAGCAGGTAAGTCAAGAGTAGCAAGAGAATCTAAAAAACAAGCGGCAAGTCTTCCTAAACCACCATTTCCCAGTCCAGCATCTACTCCTTCTTCACGAATCTCATCAATATTAATATCAAGTTCCCCTAAAGCCTCTTTAGCAGCTTGGTAAACTTCTAAATTTATCATTGCATTTCCTAAAGCACGACCCATTAAAAATTCTAAAGATAAATAATATACCATCTTAGGAGTTGTTTCATCATAAAAATCTTGAGTGTTAATCCATTTCTTAACTAATAAGTCACGAACACTTAATGCTAAAGCTTGATGGCAATCAAATGGAGTTGCCTTTTCTAATTTTTTTGCAACCGAAGTTTGCATGTGGTTTAAAAATAATTCTTTTATTTCTTCTTTCATATCTTTCCTTTTTTTGTTATAATTTATCATTTTAATATTTATTAAATATTAAAATATAGCATTTTTTTTGAAAAAATCAAATTTAAGATTAATTATTTACCTAAATTCGTAAATTTTT
>JAOZMT010000100.1 GCA_029934175.1 Victivallales bacterium
GCTTATTAGGACGCTACCAAATATTTTTTTTAGTAATAAAAAATCCTGTAAATCCTTAAAATCTTGTTATCCTTTCTAAAGAATGGTTAGCGTTTAAGAATAACGCCTATATTTTTACTATTATTTTAACTCAGGGAAATCAGCTGCATATTTCGCAATCCATTCTATTGCAGCTTCTTCACTTGTTAAAACTCTTCCTTCTTTTTCTAAAATTTCTTGTTTATATTCTTCCATATAACAAATTTGTTCTAACATCCTAACTTGGAATTTATTTGCTAAACAATTGAATTCAACACCCACATCAAAATGATTTTTATGCTTTTTTGACCAAACAACAATCCCAGGAATTTTGAGCTTTGGGTTTGCTATTGGTATATTAATTGCAATATGCGAATTTAGAGGAATATCAACCTTAGAACGGAATGATAATCCTCCTAAACTAATATCTCGAAGATATTCTGTCTTATCTGCCGCAACCTCACTCAAAGTAAATTTAATTGGAATCTCAGAAGGATGCCGTATGAATTTTCTATCAGTTTTCATTGGACAACTTTTTGTATACAGACTCTGCTATTAAAAAATGTCCAGCTGAATTAGGATGCACTGGCTCTATACAATAAATATCTGGATGCTGATATTTTAACTGTTCCTCAAAAATTTCTTGCATATTTAGTAACTTTGTATTATATTTTTCACTTAAATCTTTAACAATATTCACATATTCTGGTAAAATATTTCTGACTTTATTACGATACGAACCTTCAATATTGTCAAGACTCATAAAAAATGGTGTGATTAATAATATTTCACAATTTGGCTTTTCTTTAACTGTAATATCTAACAAAGTATCATATATTTTTTTAAATCCAGCTGGTTTCAAGTATTCTTTTTCTTTCTGATTCAAAGACTGGTTTAAATCATTAATTCCTATTTTAATACTTAAATAATCTATTTTTTGTGATAAAACATCTTCATACCAACGACTTTTTAAATCATCAACTGTATTTCCTCCAATTCCACGATTTGAAATTTTAATACTCTTTTGTGGCTCTCGAATTGTTAGCATGTCAGCAAACATTTGGACATAACCACATCCTAAAGGTGCGTGCCTTTCTTCTCTTCTGCCACAGTCTGTAATGCTATCACCGATAAACATAAACGATGATTTATCTTTTAAATTAATTTTCATTTTTTTCTCCTACAATTTTTATTTTAATTTCATTTGAATTTGCTTTTAATTCTGGTGCATACATCGCAGATGCCTTTGTTGGCAATGCCGAAAATATTCCAGGTATTTCTGCTTTCATTCGATACGATATACTGTGTTTTCCTCGTGCTAGTTTTCTAACAAAAAAACAAACTTTTTCATCACGAAACTCAACGAAAGCATTCATTTCATTGCCGTTGTATCCACTACGCACCTCCATTGGTTCAAAACCAGCGGCTTTCATATCCTCAAATAATATATATTCATAATCATTTTTGGAATCTATTTCAAGTTCTATTTCAACTAAATCACCACCTTGCACTGTTGCGAGATGTGCAATTTCTGTTCGCTTATATTTTTCAATTTTTTGATGGACTGCTTGACCGCGTGAACCTGATACTTGAATTGTTTTATCTTCTTTGGTTAATTTATAATACTTTCTTTGCACTTTTATTTCTAAGCCTGCTTTTGTAATATAATCTTCAAGTGAAAAATATGATAAATAAGCATTATAATATAACGGTCCTGTTCCATGTTTGCGAATTGTGCAGGTGTGTTTTCCTGTTGCTAAATCTTCGCCATTAAGCACTAATTTATTATCAAAAGAGAATAAGTTATCTTGATTTATTTTGACAGTTTTTTGTAGTTTACCATCAATTAAAATTTCAAGTTCCATATTTGGATTATCTTCTTTGCTTGCTTTTATAAAGTCTGCGATTGCTTCAATACAAAGAGCTGTGTCACGAGTTGAATTCCAATATGTAGAATTTTTTCTGTTATTAACTAAATATTTCACAATACGAGATGCTTTATCACTTGTAGGTTCTGTTAAAGCTAACATTTTCAAATAATAAGCATAAATTTCATATTCGCTACCATACCAAGACCACCAATAACTTGAATTATTTAATTCCAAATATGCTGTTTGATTTTCATCATCTTGAACTAAATATTGTTCAATGTTTTGCTTAACCATATCAAACTTTTTCATCTCTTTTTCACGAAACAAACTCATTGATATTAAACATTTTGCATAAGTCGCTAAATAATTTTTATCACGATATAAAAAACTTAACATTGTTTGACTATTATCTTTTGCAGTATTGGATTTTATTAAAATCATATTCACTAACGCATCAATATTATCTGCTCTGTGCTTATATGGTTTCGTTTCTGTAGGTGCATTTTTTATCTTTTGAATTTCTTTAGATTGATAAAGCGATAACCAATTCAAACCTTTAGAGAGCATATTATTATCAAATTTAACTTCATTTTCCTTTGCGATTAATAAACCACGAACAACGGTTGCTGTTGTGTGTGGATAAGAATATTCATTATAACCTGAAAACCAGCCCCAACCGCCATCATTATTTTGCATTATTTCTAATTGCTTAATACCTTCACTAACCATATCTGCAACTTTTTCAGAATCAAAAACTGGATTTTCTGAGCGATGATGCCTAGAAATAGTTCGTTTCCAATCAGCTGCACGAGTTTTATCATCTCCAATTTCTTGAGCATTTAAATTAGAAATTTTATCTTTAATTTCGCTTAAATCCAATCCCATATTTTTCAAAACATTTTGCGTGATAACAGTAGGCAAAAAACGATTTAATGTTTGTTCAGTGCAACCATACGGATAGCTAACTAAATATGGCAAAGCATCAACCATCGACCCTGCTAGCGTTGGAGAATATCGCAACTCTAAACGAGTCGTTTCAGGTCGCCTTTCTTTTGGGATAATAAACGAGAATTCTGATGATTTTTTACTTTGTCGAATATTTCCACTAAAGGAAACAGTTTTATCAATACCATGCACTAAAACAGGATGTTTCATCTGCATCGCATCATTATTTTCGGAATCAGCAAACGCCTTCATTGTTATAACTCCTTCTCCAGAGCTAATCACTTTCACACGCCAATCTATTCTTTTTTCTCCATTTGCTTCAATATTAACACTTATTTTTTCTGGAGTTAGTAATTCAAAATTGTCTGATAAATCAATAGAAACATCAGTTGTTTTATCGGAATCAGAATAATTATGAACAATAGCTGACAGAACAACTTCATCTTTTTCAACAAAGAAACGAGGTGCTTGCAATCGAATTAAGAAATCTTTTGCAGTAATAACTTCTGTTTCTCCTTGCCCAACTTTTGTTCCGTGAAATAAACTCCAAACTTTTATTTTCCAAGTTGTTAAATTTTCAGGCATATCAATTTCAATTTCAGCAATACCATTTTCATCAGCTAACAAATTAGCTGTCCAAAATGCAGTATCGGCAAAGTTTTTACGAATATGAACTTTTTGATTTACTGGTTCAGCATCGGATTCAGATAAAGGAGCAGGTTCTTCAAGGCTAGCAACCTCGTCTTCACAATCTGCTTTCATTTCTTTTTTGCAAAACTTAGATTTAGACATCTTTCTTCTACCTAAACTTTGTGGTTCAACCATAGAGTAATCACAATCATCTCCAAATACCATCTCTCCAAAAACACCTATAGTTTGCATCCTTTTTTCGTCTTTTTTCAATAAGTCATAAAAATATTTATGAAGATTTGTCGTTGTTTTTTCGTTGTGTCTTCTACGCCATTTCCAGAAGAATTCTTTGATTTCAGGGATATTACTACCACCACTAATATATTCTACTGATTTATCGTAAACAGTAGCAACAATTGAACCTTTTACAGGTTGATTGAAATAGTCAGTGATTTTCAATTTCACTTTAGCTTTTTCGCCAGGTGCATATTTTGTTTTAGATGGCAATACCTCAACATTTAAAATGCGTTTTTCAGGTGGAACAATTATTTCTTTTATTGTAGAATATAACTTCCCATTTGAAACAGTTATTGCTTCGACAAAAAAGTTTGGCATATCTTTTTTTGTTATATCAATTGCATAAGTCGCAGATTTTCCTTTTAATCTAATAACCTTTGGCGTGGTATAACAACCATTTGAAGGACGAATAAACAATAAAACTGTCGAGTTTTCCTGTTTTGTATTTATCAAAAGTTGAACTTTCTCATTTGGCGCGTATTCTCGTTTATTTGGAATTAACTCAATGTCATTAAAACGATAATTTTTTGCGACTTGTGCAATATCTGCTGCATTCGTAACTGAGAAAATATATCCACCTGTGATTATTTCCTTACTGTTACTAGGATTTTCAAGTTTATAAACAATACGGTATTGTCCCCATTTATCAACTTTAAATTTTAGATTTGCCTGCCCTGTAGAATTTGTTGATAACTCCCATTTTTGCAATTCCTTTTCGCTAGGCGTGCCATCATTATCATAACTAACTTTCATTAGAGAAACAATACCTTTACTTTGAACAGGTTTTGCATCGACAGTTCGTGCTGAAAAACTTGCTTCAATAGTATCATTTATTTTATAAAATCCTTTATCAACCCAAGTGTAGATTTTAAATGGAGTTCGTGCAGCAATAACAGAACCTTTGCCAATTATTGTTCGACGAGATTGGTCTATAACTTCTGCTGTGATTTCATACCTGTGGTCAATGTCAGAATGCAATGCTTTAGCTAAAGCAGTATCAATTTCAACCGTAACAGTTCCATCTTTATCTATTTTAACTTCATTTTCCATAATAACTTCTGGAGGCATTGAGCGAGAATAAATCCACCACGGACTTGGGCGAAAACATCCCCAGTGTCTAAAGTTTGGATACCATTCGTAATCATAAGCAAACCACCAATAACCTTTACCGTAAAACCAATCCCACGGCATTTGCGGATACCATTGCGAATTGTGCGAATATCTCAATACTTTATATTTGACTTTAGCATGAGTTACAGGAGCTCCAAAATAATATTTTGCTATGATTTTTGCAGAAATTTTATCGCCAAGTTTAACAGGTTTTGTAGGCGTTTCAATCTTAACTTCATATTCAGGTTTTTTATATTCCTCAACTCGAAAATTCCCTCTTGAACCATAACTTTCTAAATAAATAGAATACTGTCCTAATGTTGCATTTTTCGCAAGTTTAAATTCTCCATTTAATCCACCGAACTCATCAGCTGTCAATTTTTTCTTTAAAAGTTCATCTCCTTTAGAATTTTTTATAATAACAGTAAAAACTTGATTTGCATAAATTGAAATATCTTCTTTATCATATTTTGTATGTCCAACCCAAAATTTAAATTTGACACTTTGATCAGGTCGATATACTGGTCGATCGGTAATTGTAAAAACTTTAGTTTGATTATATTCATATTCACGATTAGAGCTATACCAAATACTATCAAAACCTAAAAATGCAGTTGGATTATCATTATTAATGTAAGTTAGCCAGCGATATTGGACGGTATGGTCATTAATATTTAAATAACGAGGCAAGGCATTGTCATCTAAAATAACAATACCATTATTTGCGGTTTGTGCAGAAAATTCTTTTGTATGAATGTCATATCGTCTTCCAGTAGCTTTATCCCAATTTTTTTCATTTAAATATTCTTGTGCATATCCAAAAAATGTGATTTTTTTATTAGACAAAGGTTCTCCTGTTTTTGCATCTGTAACCATATACATTGTTTTTTTATCTAGTCGTTTTTTTATAATAACAGTATCATTTAGCCATAAAACAATGCGAGAAGTATTACCATTTGCGAACTGTGCAGTTAATAAATATGCTCCTGCATTTGTTATTTTAGGATTTATCGTAATTGATTTATCAAAATGATTGTCAGCTGGTTTAAGTTTTTTAGTCCATTCAGCAACGGTTTTTTCTAGGTATTTAGTTTCATTTTTAAAAACTATTTTACGACCGACATCTTGGATATTTATTTTATTCCAATCAAGGGTAGTAGGATTTGATTTGATATAATGCTTAACATCATCAAAGAGTTGTTTCATATTAATTTTCTTTGCAGTAAATTTAACAGAAGTAGCATTACGAAATTTTAGAGAAAGATTAGCTTGCATACCAGCATTTTTTGAATTTGTTTGATCAAACTTCCCCCAGTTTCCGATTATTTGATTAAGTTCATATTGTTTATGCTTATAATTAAAGTGTTCAATAGCATATTTCAAATACTTAACAGCCTGCGGATATTGTCGACGATTTTTATAAATAGTAATTAATTTATTACAAGCATTTCCGCTGTTATATTCTTCAACTAATTGTTTGTATATTTTAATATAATTATAATCTTCATCAAGGTTAAATCTTTGGACACCAGTTGCACACTTCGCAATAGTTTCATTATCTTTTAACGAATGAACCGCAAACGGACCATCTTTTTTCAATTTATCACTTTGCAAATACGCCATTGTATGAACGCCAAATTGAGATTCTGCATAAGTCGCAATATCCACAAAAACCGATTCTTTAAAAGAAGCAGAGTCGTATTTAATAGCTTCATTAAAAAAGAAACGCCATCTTTCTCCATCGTTTTTAGCATCTGCATAACTCGCAGGAATTTTATAAAAAATAGGATTATTATCAATATCAACACTTGCACCTTTTGATGATTGATTATAATAATATTCATCTTCATAATCTGGTAAAGTTGTTAAATCTGTTAAATATTGAAATTGTTTACCTGAGTATGTTTCTGCTATTTGATTACATAAACTTGCTTTATCATTATTTGAGCCATTTTTTAAAACTAATTTCAATGCTTGTTGATATAGTTGCAATGCTCGAACCTTGTCTCGTTTGTAGCAGTATTTTATATCACCACCACCACGATGATATCCTCTATAAAACTTTCCAGCAACAATATAGCCATAATGGTTATTTGAATGATTATAAGCCCAAGCTACTCCTTTTAAGACTTTCCAGTTTTTGGGATATTTTTCAACAACTTTTTCAAGAAAGCCATCAAATTCAGAAATTTTAAAACTTTCTAAAGAGCTAATACCATAATAAATGGCATCAGTTAATTTATCAGAATTTGAGTTTTCTAAATTAAAGATAAATTTTTTATAAAGTTCAAAAGCCTCTTTATAATTGGCATCTTTACTCGCTTTTTCAGCTTTAGCATAATCATCTGCATAACTCGCAAAAGTTAGCACAGCCACAACAATCAATAACATTTTTTTCATAACACACCTTTTTTTGTATCTTGCATTCTCAGAACGCAAAGACGGTTTAATTTAGATTTTTAACAGTTAGTATCTTGCGTTCACCGAACGCAAAGACAGCTCAATTGAGACT
>JAOZMT010000101.1 GCA_029934175.1 Victivallales bacterium
CTGCGAACAGTGCAGAACAGCCTAAAAATGATTTATCAGAATATACAGATAAAAGACAGACAGGCTATGAAAATGCAAGTGATTGGGATAAAAATGAATACGAAGAGCAATTGATAAATGACAAAATAAAAGAGAGTCAATTATCAAGTTCTTGGGGAAGTATTACAGGGAATATTCAAGAACAAATACTTGCGACACTAAAGCCAAAAGTTAATTATAAAACAATATTGAAAGCGTTTAGAGCAAGTGTTTTATCAAATAGTAGAAGATTAACACGAATGAAACCTAGTAGAAGATATGGTTTCTTATATATGGGTTCAAAAAGGGACTTTACTACAAAACTTTTATTTGCTGTTGATATTAGTGGCTCTGTAGATTCTTATGCCTTGAAAAATGCTTTTTCCATTTTAAATAGATTTTTTAAATATGGAATAGAAGAAATATCTGCAATATGTTTTGATACAGAAATAAAAGGTGAATTATTGACATTGAAAAAAGCAAAAAAAGATATAAAAATATATGGTCGTGGCGGAACAGATTTTAATGCAGTTGTTGATTATATAAACAAAAATAGAAGTTATGATGGAGTGATTATATTCACTGATGGATATGCTCCTGCTCCTATGATACCTAAAAATAAAAAAACTAAAATTTTATGGTTATTTGATAATGAAGAAAATTACAACGATTGTAAAGAACATTTATCAAAATTAGGCAAAGTAGCTTTTGTAAAAGAGTCTTGAGTAATCAATTTACTTGCGAAATAAATAAAAACAGGAGAACAGAATGAAAATATTAACTTATAATGAATTGAACACTAAAGGAGTAAAAAAACAATTTGAAAAAGTTGTTAAAATGCTAGAGGAAGATGATTTTAAATCTGCCGAAATAAAAAAAATGTTGCCTACCAAATATTATCGTGCAAAATTAGATTATGAAAATAGATTATTGTTTAAATTTGCAAAATCACAAGGAGAAACATATATTTTGCTACTTGAAGTTATTCATAATCATGAATACGATAAGTCTCGTTTTTTAAACGGAGCGGTTGTTGATGAAGATAAAATGCCAGAATTACCAAGTAACAATGAAATTGAAGAGGAAGACTTGTTGCCTTTACCAGCTGTCAGTAAAAAAAGTAGTAAATTTCATTTTCTTGATAAAATATTAGTTTTTGATGATACGCAAGATAAAATATCAAGAATGAAACCTCCATTGATTATTATTGGCTCGGCTGGTAGCGGAAAAACTGTTTTATCACTAGAAAAATTAAAATCTTTTACTGGCGATATTCTTTATGTTACTCATTCGCAATTCCTTGTAGAAAATTCACAAGCCATTTATTATAGCAATTCTTATACTAACGAAAAACAAGATATAGATTTTTTGTCGTTTAATGAATTATTGCAAACAATATCTGTTCCTGATGGAAAAGAAGTTACTTATAATGCCTTTAACAAGTGGTTCGAACGACGAAATACGGCTGGAAATTTTGGTGATGCACACAAATTATATGAAGAATTTAGAGGTGTTTTGACTGGAGTTGATATTTCAAAACCTTATTTGAGTTTAGAGGATTATCTTGACTTAGGCGTTAAACAATCTATCTTTTTAGATGAAGAGAGAACTATTGTTTATGATATATTCTTGAAATATCTTGAATTTTTGAAAGAGAAAAATTTATATGATACAAATATCTTATCGTATGAATATCAACCACAATTAGAACAAAAATATGATTATGTTGTAATTGATGAGATTCAAGATTTGACAAATATGCAGATTAATTTAATTTTAAAACAATTAAAAGACCCTACAAAATTTTTATTGTGTGGCGATTCAAACCAAATAGTTCATCCAAATTTCTTTTCTTGGGCACACTTGAAAACAATGTTTTTTAAAAGTAACATCAAAACAAAAGCGGAAATTATTCGTATTTTACAATCAAATTATAGAAATTCGCCAGAAATTATAGAGATGGCAAATAAACTTTTATTAATAAAAAATCTTCGGTTTGGTTCTATTGATAAAGAAAGTAATTACTTGGTTCATAGTGTTCGTGAAAAGGGAGGTAAAATAGAATTCTTGTCGGATAATAAAAAGAACAATAAAAAGTTAAATGACCAAACAAAGATGTCAACACGATTTGCGGTTATTGTTCCTCGTGATGAAGATAAAAAACGCGCGGCAAAGGTATTTAAAACACCATTATTGTTCTCTATTCACGAGGCAAAAGGATTGGAGTATGATAACATCATTTTATATAATTTTATTTCAAATAATGATAACGATTATAAAGAAATAGTTGGTGATATAAAAATATCTGACTTAGATGAGAATTTAAAATATTCAAGGTCAAAAGATAAAACAGATAAATCATCAGAAGTTTACAAATTTTATATAAATTCATTTTATGTTGCAATAACTCGTGCAGTAAAAAATATCTATTTAGTTGAATCTAAAAAGACCCATCCGTTGTTGAGTTTATTGGGCTTAACTACTCAAGTAAATACAACAACTGCGGCAAAAGAAGAATCATCATTTGAAGAGTGGTTAGAAGAGGCGAGACGCTTGGAATTACAGGGTAAATTTGAGCAAGCAGCAGAAGTTCGTAAAAAGATACTTGGTCAGCAAACCGTTCCTTGGGAAGTTATTACAGATGAGTCATTAGAAAAAATAAAAGTTAAAGCATTTGATAAAGCTAGTTATAATAAAAAAGCAAAAGCCTTATTGTGTGAATATGCAGTGCTTTATGATATGCAAGACTTGATTGCAGAGCTTGTAAAGTCTAATTATACTCGTGCTTTAAGTCCTAAAAATGTTAAAAATGAAATTGATTTAAAATACAATGGTATTTACAAAAAAGACTTTACCGCTGGCATAAAAAATAACATAAAACAATATGGCATTGATTACAGGGACTATTTTAATCGAACTCCATTAATGGGGGCAGTTCAAGTTGGAAATGCACAAGTCGCAAAAACTTTGTTAGACTTGGGGGCGAATAAAAATATTGTCAATATTCGTGGTTTAAATATTTTTCAAGAAGCTATGAAGCTAGCTTTTAATAGTGAAAAATATGCAAAAGAACAATTATATGATATGTATGAATTATTGCACACATCATCTATAAAAGTAAAAATTGACAACCATTTAATCAAAATTGGTAGTCAAACAATGGAATATTTTATGTTAAATGTTTTAATTGGAATAACAATGGACAAAGATGTTCTTTTTTATAAAAAAGACGGTCAAATAAAAGCAGGATATTCAACAGCAAGTTTCCTTGACAATTTTGCACACTTCGCAAATAATGCTTTGCCTGAATTTAGGAAAAAGCGTTCTTATATTTCATCTATTTTGGCAAAAAATGAGGTTGACAAAGAAGGACCAGGGAATAGAAAAATTTTCAAAAGGTTAGAGCGAGGTTATTATATTTTAAATCCCAAATTGGAAGTAATGGTTCATGATGATTTTGTGAATATTTATGATTTGATTATACCACAAAATACGAATCTATTACCGTTACCATTAGCTGAATATGACTTTATTCTTATGGTTAGATTTTACAAAGAAACTGGACTTGTATGTGATATTAATTTTGTCAGAAATATTTATTATAGTTATTTTTCTAAAAATAAAAAATATAGAGAAGAAGAAACAGAAAAAGAAACAGGTTTTAAATTGCCTGATGAACTAAAAACATATTGGCTATCTTTATTTGAAATTGCAAAAAAAGACTTTGGTATTCCTGCAATAAATCAAATAATAAAACGCCAACCAGAAGATAGATGATAAATTATAAAAAAAGTTGTTGTTTGCGCTTTCAGGAAGTTTCTTTTTCAGCCGTTTGCAGTATATAAAGAATAAATATAAAATAAGGAAATAAAGATGTCAGAAAAATGGATAGAATTAGTATTGTTGCCAAATAAACGATTGGCAATTGACGAAAATAATCAAACGATAAAATTAACAAAGGTTCAACGAGATATTAATGAGAAATTAATAGCAGGAACTGAAAGCTCGCCTTATGAAATAATCTTTCAATTGGGCTTTATGAAAACAGATATTAAATTATCAAATAATTTGGAGTTTTGGAGAAAGTTTGGAGAAAGTTTTGTAAATAAATTACGCTTTTGTGAATCTTTAGAAAAGTTGCGAGATAAGCAGATTATAGAAGCTGATAACGCGTTCTTTTTTGAATTACTTTTAGAAGCTCCTTTTTTTCAAGGTTCAGAATATTTGAATATCGACTCCTTAGAATTTCATTGGAATAATTTATTAGAATATTTTCAAAAAAAAATTAAAAAGTATAAAGGATCTGTTGAAGAACTTTTTAAACAATATTCGCCAGATGTCCATCTGATTGATAAAGTCTTCTTTCATCTTGTTGAAAGTAAAGCCGAAGCTAATCCTTTTGCTTTTATGGCTACTTATTCAACAGGATTAGCAAAAAATAATAAAGCTCAACATCGTCCATTACACTATGCTTTAAAAGAGTTTGAAAATAATCAAGAAAAATTAATAGACCTATTATCAACCGTTGCACAAGCCGCAGATAAAAGTCCATTTATTAAAGAAATTCAAGAAAGTGGAGAGCTGTTTTATCCGTTAAACTTGACGGCAAATGAGAGCTATAATTTTCTTCGTGAATTGCCTGTTTATGAAGATGCAGGAATTATGTGCAGAATCCCTAATTGGTGGCGTAGTAAAACTAAACGAGCAGGCTTATCAGTTTCATTTGGTGATAAAAAGAAAAAATCATTAGTTGGGTTGGATTCTTTAGTTGAATTTAAAGCAACAATTATGATTGGTGGTGTTGAGATAACTCCAGAAGAAGCTCGCAAATTATTGGAACAAACAGAAGGGTTAGCTCAAATAAAAGGCAAATGGGTTGTTCTTGATAAAGATAAATTACAAGATAGTTTGGATAATTGGGAGAAGGCTCAAATTTTAATGGAAGATGGAGATTTTTCTTTGAGCGATGCAATGCGTTTGTTAATGAAAGGTGGCGATAATAAGATTTTAAATTTTTCAGAAGACGAAGATGTTTCTATATCTGCTGGCGAGTGGTTGGAAGATGTTATGAATAAAATGCATAATCCGCAAATAATAAAAAATACTACAGTTCACAAAGATTTCAATGCAACACTACGACCATATCAACAGGCTGGCTTAAATTGGTTGTCGTTGTTAAATTCACTGAAATTTGGTGCATGTCTCGCAGATGATATGGGACTTGGGAAAACTATTCAAATAATTGCTTTGATTAATGGATTGCGTAGAAAAAAGGATTATAAACCATCGCTTTTAGTTTTACCTGCATCATTAGTTCATAACTGGGCTAGTGAACTTACAAAGTTTGCACCAAATATTAAATATGGTATAGCTCATACTTCTGGAGAGCATTTAGAACTTGCGAAGTGTGCAACTAATGATGATGTTGAAAAATATCATATTATTTTAACAACTTATGGAATGGCTAAAAGATATGATTGGATTAAAAATTTTGATTGGAATTATTTAATTTTAGATGAAGCCCAAGCAATAAAAAATCCTGGCACTGCTCAAACAAAAGCAATGAAAGCTTTAAAGTCTAAATTTAGAGTGGTTTTAACTGGAACGCCTATTGAAAATAGATTATCGGATTTATGGTCGCTATTTGATTTTATCAATCCTGGTTTACTTGGCAACAAAACAGAATTTAAAAACTTTATAAAAAACAATGATGATTTATCTGGTTTAAGAAAGGTTGTGACTCCATATATCTTACGAAGATTAAAAACAGATAAATCTATTATTTCTGACCTGCCAGATAAAATTGAAATGGATAGTTATGCAAAACTTAGCAAAATGCAATTTGCATTGTATCAAAAAGAAGTTGATAATTTAAAAGATAAATTGCAAAATTCAGAAGGAATTGCACGCAAAGGTTTAGTCTTAACATCATTAATGAAATTCAAACAAATATGTAATCATCCTGACCAATTCAATGGAAATGCACACTTCGCAGAAAAAGATAGTGGGAAGTTTCAAAGATTAAAAGAAATTTGCGAAACTATTAAAGAAAAGCGAGAAAAGGTGCTTGTCTTTACTCAATTTAAAGAAATGACTGAACCGTTATCAAACTTTTTAGAAGAATTTTTTGGTCACAAAGGATTAGTTTTACATGGTAGTAAAAGTGTTAAAAAACGAAAAGAGATGGTTGAAAAATTCCAAAGTGATGAATATATTCCTTATTTCATTTTATCAATAAAAGCAGGTGGAACAGGATTGAATTTAACTGCAGCAAATCATGTAATTCATTTTGATAGATGGTGGAATCCTGCTGTTGAAAATCAAGCAACCGACAGAGCGTTCCGTATTGGTCAGAAAAAGAGTGTGGTTGTTCATAAATTTATTACAGAAGGAACTATTGAAGAAAAAATATCAGAAATGATAGAAAATAAAAAAGCATTATCAGATGAAGTTTTAGCCGATTCTGGCGAAGCATCATTTATCACAGAAATGAGCAACAAAGAATTAATTGATATGTTTTCGCTAGGAGGTGTAAAATGAGTTGGGGATATGGAGGATATGGGGGATATGGAGGATACGGTGGATACGGTGGATATGGACGACAAGAGTCTGTTGGAGAAAAGAAGGCAAAAGCCAAAAAGACAATAGCTAAACTACGGAAAAAAGGTGTGGATATTTCGCCTGTTGAAATAGAAGGACGAAAGATAGCTAAGTCTTGGTGGGGTGTTGCGTGGAATAATAATATTGCGAACTATGCAGATTTTAGCAATAGATTATCGCGTGGTAGAAGTTATGTAACTCACGGTTGTGTAATAGATTTGCAAATTGAAGAAAATTTAATTACAGCACAAATATTAGGTTCTGGGACTTCTGTTTACAGAGCAAATATAAAAATAACAAAATTAAATAAAAAACAATGGGAAGAAATAAAAGATTCTGTAACTGGAAATATATCATCTTTAAATGAACTTTTAGCTGGAAAGTTCCCAAAAGAAATGCAAGCAATATTAACTGAAAAAGGAGAGGGATTGTTTCCTATACCAAAAGAGTTTCATCCTAAATGTAATTGTCCTGATAGTTCAAGGTTTTGCAAACATCTAGCCGCAGTCATTTATGGAATTGGCAACAGATTAGATTCTGACCCTGACTTGCTTTTTACTTTGCGTGGTGTAAACCCAAAAGAACTTGTCGCAGAAATTGTTGTAGAGCAGAAAGATAACTTGATAGCTAATGCTAAAAAAGTCAAGAGTAAACGGGTTATGAAAATGAAAAATAATAAATTATCTAAACTCTTTGATATAGATTTATAGGCGTTGTTTTTAATGCCGTCCAACAATTGTTTTGATAGGATAACAGGATTTTCA
>JAOZMT010000102.1 GCA_029934175.1 Victivallales bacterium
AACTCTTTCAGAGTTAAGAGTTAATACGCTGAAAGCGTTAAATATTTTAGCCTAGCAACGCCCTAGGAAAAATAATAGATAAAACGCACACTGAAAGCGTGCAACAAAATATAGAATAATTGTGTAAGGGAAAAGCAAATAAATTTGAGTATCAATTCATCTGCAAAGGTCTATAGCCTCATTTAATTATAAAATTTAAAGTTACAACTGTTTTTAAAGAGGATATTCATTTTTCAATATATATTAAAATAAGTCATCTTGAATTTTATCGTTTATATCCCAGTCGATAGGTGGTTTATTATATTTTCTTAGATATTTATTGATTTTAGAAAATGGTTTAGAACCAAAAAAACCTTTATTTGCAGAAAAAGGTGATGGATGTGCTGATTTAATAATTGTGTGCTTTGAACTAATTAAATCCTCTTTTTTTTGTGCATATTTCCCCCATAGAACAAAAATTATATCAGGGAATTTATTATTGAGATTAGAAATGATAGAATCAGTAAAAGTTTCCCAACCTATATTTTTATGAGAGTTTGGTTTATGTGCTTCAACTGTCAGAACGGTATTCAGAAGTAGAATTCCTTGTTTAGCCCAATGATCTAAACAACCATGTTTTGGAATATCAGTATTTAAATCACTTTTTAGTTCTTTGAAAATATTTTTTAATGATGGAGGTTGAGTAATTCCTTTATTAACGGAAAAACTAAGACCATGTGCTTGGTTTGAATTATGATATGGATCTTGTCCGATAATTACAACCCTCACATCTTTAGGGTTAAGAATTTCGAGTGCTTTAAATATATCTTTTTTAGGTGGAAAAATTTGTTTTGTTAAATATTCTGTTTCTATAAATTGATTAAGATCTGAGAAGTATTTTTCGCTTATACTTTCTTCTAATAACATACTCCAATGCCTTGGCATTAATTTATATAATGACATTAATTAGCTACTTTCCATTTTATAATTTAAAACCTTAGGAATATCGTCAAACAAGGCTAGTGTATCTTTATCTCGTTCTATGGCTAATTCTATTGTAGCAGGTAAACTAAAAACATCAAGATCTATCTCTAAAACTTGTCCTTTGCCTAACATTCTAGCCATAGTGGAACTAACATTGACAATTGCACTTAAATGTAATGATAAATCATCAGGCGTTCCTACTTGAAAATAGTCATTATGGTGCTCTATAGCATTTATAACTGTTTCATCAATGTCCCAATTTTTAGCTAAACATACACCTGCTTTTTCATAAACATTGTTAAATATATTTTCAAAAGTTTTCTCTGTTAATTCAAAATCAACAGTTGTCGGGAAGTCATATAAATCTGGAAGAGCTTTTAAAATCCCTAATTTACCAATATTATGCAATAAGCCGGCAAGGAAAGCTAAATCATGATTCGGGAAAAACCTTTGACTGAGAAAACTTGCGATTAATGCAGTGGCATAACTATGTTCTATAATTTGTGTAGCTAATTCATTAAATAGAGGATTTCCAGAAAAAGACATTTTTGAAGAATACATATAAAGAATAGCCTTAACATTGTCTTTCCCTAACCTTGGTAAAGCCGCAGATAATGTTGAAATTTTATTTCCTCTGCTATAAAGAGAAGAATTCGTTACTTTAAGAAATTCTCCAGACATAGCTGGGCTATGATTAATCATATTTGCAACTTCATTGTATTCAAAGTCTATATTATTCAAAATATTCATTATTTTCATAACATTACTAGGAATTTCGATTACAGGAAATTCATCATCATCAATTTTCTTGTTTAATTCTTTTGAAATAACTTCTGGATCTATATCTTCAAACATAGGAACTTCTTCAAGTTCTGAAGCTTGAAAACACCACCAGTAATCAGAATAATCTACTTCCTCTTCCCTAAATTCAGAACAATCAATATCAGCTCTTGTGGCTGTGTCATCAAAGTTATTTTCTCTTTGATTCCCTTTCTTATCAAAAAAGAAATCAATAATTTTATCTAAAATATTAGCCATTGCAACTCCTATTGTTCTAGCTCATTAAATTCACTCAAGTGTCCATATTCATCTTTAAGTCGTGTCATTGCAGTAGCTCCATCTTTTTTTGCTTTGCTAAATCTTGCATACAAATATCCCTTAATAACATCCGAAGCTATTTTTTTCTCTTCATCTGTATTCGTCATTTGTTTGGCATTATCAAAATCTCCTAGAGCTAAAGCTAAACCCAAAGCTCCTTTGTTGTCTGTTTTAGATATTTTTTGTATAATAGACTTTAATTCTTTCCCAGATAAACGACGCAAATCTTCATGATTAAGCCCATCGGAGCCATCATCAATGTCAACTATATTACTTTTTATATTCCTAATAATGCCATTTTTTATTTTTACTCCAGCAAATTTAGTGTCACTATTTACAATACTATTCCAAGCATTATAAGTGCTTTGACCATAATCAATAACAACATCATTCCATTTATCAAAGTCTTGTGCTTTTTTGACAGCACTTTCCTCGTCATCCGCCATTAGAGTAGGTTCAGTTCTCGGCAGAACTAATGATTCAACCATAGATTTGAAATTTTTAGATCTTCCATATTTCACAAAGTTAAGACCTAGAACCTTGCGGTTTCTTTCAATAAGATTATCTAATGCTTTGATACGATTTATTTTTTCTTGTTCAATTTTCAACTTTTCTTCTAAAATAGCTTCGATGTTTTCTCGATATTTATCCCAATTTGCAATATTTTTAAATAATTTATCATATTCTATTTTTGAAGACTTTTGGAAAGAATTTACTCTAGCGGTTATTTTATCTAATTGAGCTTGAACTTTAGGATCTTCAGTTTGAATTGATAAAATGAGTTTTTTTACATCATTACATTTTTCAGTAACATTAAATAAGTCTAAGTCTGCCTTTAAAACATTAATTTCAGATTTATAAGAATCGACCTTTTTCTCATCAATTATTTCATTTTGAAGTTCTGTTCCCAGTAACCCAATATATCGTCTAATATCTTTTAATTTAGTTCTATATTCTGTGCTATTTGTCATATAAGAAGAATTAGCCTCGTTTATAACAGAATCTAAATTACCTTTGATTTTTTCAGAACTCTCAATTTCGTATTTTATTCCATTATACATATTTTGTATTTTTTCATTATACTTTGTGCCTCTTGTTACCATTAATGTTTGTTCAAACCTTACTTGTGCTAAATAATAATCTATTTTTTCTTTTTTACTCTCAGTTTCCCAGTATGCCTCAATTGCCTGACTGGCTTTGAACGCTCTTTCATTTTTCTTTGTGTTATGAGTTTTATAAGCAAAATAGGACGCTGTTCCAACTGTTAAAAGAATTAGACTTACTGCACTAATTGTTGCAAATAAACTGCGTTTTTTCTTAAGAGTCCTCGGAGTTCTTGTTGCAGTCCCAATATTAATTACTGTTCCTGCTCCTTTTTTACCACTAAGAATTTGCTTTATCCTTTTTTGATAATCTTTCCAAGATGTAAATCTTTGCTCAGGTGACTTTTGCATCATTTTCTTTAACAGATTTACAGTTTGTTGTGATATTTTGACATCAGGATTTAACTCACTTGGCATCGGAAATTCTGCATTTTTATGTAATTCTAAAATCTCCATCACATCAGATGATGAAAAAGGAGGTTTTCCTACAATTAAGTTATATAAGGTTGCACCCAAAGAATATTGATCAGTAGTCCATTCTAACTTATCAGCTCTTGCTTGTTCAGGACTCATATAAAAAGGCGAACCATCTATTTGACCATTGCCCGCTTCGCTATGACCAATGTGTTGTGCAATACCCATATCCAACAAAAATGCATTATTTTCTTCATTGACCATAATATTACTAGGCTTGATATCTTTATGTATTAATTGATGTTGCGAATATGCATAATCTAAGGCATCTGATATTTGAATTGAATATTTTAAAGCATCTTTTTCAGATATATTTTGTCCGCGTTCTAATCTTTCTTCTAGTGTTTCTCCATCAACAAAAGTCATAGCAAGATAATAATGACCATCACTAGAACCTGTATCAATAGCAGATACTATATTAGGATGCTCCAATTTTCCAGTCATACGAGCTTCATTTAAGAATTGTTCTACATCAGAAGTATCTTTAACAATTTCATTTTTTAATACTTTTAAGGCAATGTTACGATTCATTGATTTTTGGAGAGCAAGATATACAATTCCCATAGAACCTTCGCCGATGACTCGAATTATTTCAAAGCCTCCAATATCAGTTCCTTTAGCTAAAATCGTATCCTCGATACTTGACTCATTTACATTAAATTCAGAAGTGCAATGAGGGCAAATTACTACTGACTCATTTGATTCTGTATTTATACTAAACTTATTTTCACACTTTGGGCAAATCGTTGTTGTCATTTATTCTTCCTCTTTTATTGTTGCTTAATATACTGTTTCTATGGGTATCCGATAATAATAAAACAGCATTCTATTTACCTTTAATATAAATCTTTTTTCTGAATAATCAAATTTTTTTTAATATTTTTATTATAAAACTTGATTTTATCCAATTATAATTTATATTTATTAAATATAAAAGTAAAAATCAAGTTAAATTAAGGAAACTATGTGGTCAATATTCAAAAGTAAAAAGCGTGGAATTGAAGATCCTCCAAAATTAGAAAATCTAAACGAACATTTGTTAGAGTGTCCTGTTTGCAATGAAATGATCGATTTTTCTGAATGCCCACCATTAACAACAGAGCGTTGCATAGACTGTGATGCTCCATTTTTTGTTCCATATCGAATTGGTGATTATTGGCTTTTTAAAGTTCTTGGGATTGGTGGAATGGGTTGTGTATATCAAGCATTATATGAACAAGAAGAAGAGTCTGATATTGAATATGCGATAAAACTTTTGCCATTTGAAAAAAGAACAGATCCTTATTTAGTTGCTTCTTTACTTGAAGAGGCAAGAATTGGAAAGTCATTTGGAGAACATCCAAATCTCGCAAGGGTTTTTGACTTTGGAGAGTCGCAAGGGGACTATTTTTGTGTAATGGAATATATACGAGGCGAGACATTACATGATAAGATACATGATGACGACGAAGAAGATGACGACGAAGAAGGAGGAAATATAGATGTTAAGCGAATTCTAAAATGGGGATTACAAATTTTATCTGGAGAACAAAGGATGGTAGAAACAGGATATTTGTATAGAGATTTAAAGCCGCACAATATTATTATAGATGAAGATGATAATGCTTGCCTGGTAGATTATGGTTTATGTGCAAGATTGGATCATATTGCTGAACTTAACAAAATGGATGATTTATTGGGTTCACCACATTTTATGCCACCTGAAAGAATTTTAGGAGAAGATGAAGGGATGCCTGGGGAAATATATAGTCTTGGAATGATTTTATTTTTTGCATTGGCAAGGTCGACTTATTATTCTCCTACTGAAATTTCATCATTAGTAAAAAAGCATGTTTCAAGTATTAGATTTGCAAGTATAAAAAATAGAGTAGGACGACCAATTCCGCAAGCAGTAGCTAATGTTATAGACAAAATGGTTGCAAGAGATCCACTTGCTCGCTATCAATCTTTTGTAGAAGTGGCAACAGATTTAAAAATTTTATATAATAAATTATAGAAAATGAAATCCTTTTACCCTGGTGATATTCCACAAAAGCCAGGGGTTTATATTTATAGAAATCAATTTGGGAATGTCATTTATGTTGGCAAAGCTACAAATTTACGCAAAAGAGTATCTTCTTACTTTCAAAAATCTCGTCAGAATAATAATGATCCAAAATTTCGCTCACTTGTCAATTCAATCTCTTCATGGGAAATTATTACTGTTAAAAATGAAGATGAAGCATTAATTTTAGAATCAAAACTTATTAAAGAATATTCTCCTAAATACAATATTTTGTTGCGTGATGATAAAAGATATTTATTAATAAAAATAAATTTAAATGATACCTTTCCTAAATTATCATTAGCTAGAATTAGAAAGAATGACAATGCTAAATATTTTGGACCATTTCCAAAAGGAAGTATTTTAAAAGAAACTATTGATTTTTTAACTAGATATTTTAAATTACGCTCTTGCAAAGTTCTCAAGCCAACAGAAAAAGATCATAAACATTGCCTAGCAAGCAGAATAAAAGATTGCAGCGCCCCATGTATAGATAAAGTTTCTGACACAGAATATAAAAATCAAGTAGATGATATGTTAAAAATTCTATCTGGTGATATAAAACCTATTCTTTCTGATTTAGAACGAAAAATGTTAGATGCCGCTAAAAATAAAAATTTTGAAAATGCAGCTAAATGGAGGGATTCTATTACAAATATAAAGGCAATTTTTGGGGAGAAGAATCGCACATTTCGCAATACGCATATCCCATCTGAGTCTGGAATGGATGCTGTATTAGAGTTACAAAAAGTTCTAAAGTTAGATAAACCACCTACGCACATTGAGTGTTTTGACAATTCAAATACTGCAGGAACTCTCCCTGTCTCCAGTATGGTATGTTTTAAAAATGGGAAACCATCAAAAAAAGATTATAGAAGATTTAAAATAAAAACAGTCAATAAACCCGATGATTTTGCTACTATGGTAGAGGTAATAAAACGACATTATAGTCGTAAATTAAAAGAAAATGCACAAGTCGCAGATTTACTTATAGTTGATGGAGGAAAGGGGCAATTATCATCTGCGATTTGTGCATTAAAAGAAATTAATTTCCCCACAATTAATGTCATAGGAATAGCTAAAAAACAGGAAGAGATATTCCTTCCAAATAAAAAAGAATCTATTATTATAGATAGACATTCTTCAGCTATTAGACTAATTCAATCTCTGCGTGATGAAGCTCACAGATTTGCAATCACATTTCATAAATCACTAAGAGATAAAAGAATTGAAGAATCTATTTTAGATGACATTCCAGGCATAGGAAAAACGAGGAAGCTTGCAATTTTAAAAGTTTATAAATCTATGAAAAAATTGAAGCAAGACACGCCAGAGGAAATTAGCAAAAAAATTCCTCAGATAGGCATAAAATTGGCAAAAATCATTTTAGATAACTGTTAACTCTTTAAATTAGTACTTAAACAAAAGAGTCTATTTTATGGCTAGTTTCAAATGAACTTTACACTTTCAATTAAAAATAGTCGGAAAAAATAGTCAGAGTACCGACTTTAGGGGCTGTCGATTTAATCAATTCATAGT
>JAOZMT010000103.1 GCA_029934175.1 Victivallales bacterium
TGTCTTGGAAAATTAATTGCATAATACATCCCATCTTCAATTAACTCTTTGCATCGTGCAAATTTAGCACTCGTATCGCACATATAATGCTTAGCAGGAATACATAATCCTGTTGTATTAAATTTTTTCATTTTTTATCCTTTTTTGTTAATTAATAAAACCATTTATGATTTTATTCAAAACTGCAACTGTCATTCCTTCGCTATCTTTAATCTCTTTATCAGAAGGCTCTTTACTTAATAAATTTTTTGTATTCTTAAAATGGTGAATTGCTTGTTGTTTTTTATTTTGTTCATTAGCAATATTTCCAAGTTTGAAATTGGCTAAGATATTTTTATAATCTAAAAAAACAACAGTTTCAAATGATTTCTTAGCGTCATCTAAGCGACCTAGTTCATAGCATATATTACCGTATAATGAATGCCCTACAATATTTAATTTATCTAAATGGAAAATTTTCTCACAAAACTCTAATCCTTTCTCTAATAATCCTAAATTTGCATATAACTTAGTCATCAAAATATAATCTTTTTTATTTTTTTGAACTTTTTTAGATATTATACCAAGGCTATTATCATACTCTCTTTTATCGAATAATTTCATTGCTTTATCATATAAATCTATTTTTTGAACAATCTCTTTTTTTTTCTTTAATACTGGAATTGTTTTATTGAGCCTTACTTCTTCAATCACTTTTTTAGGTTCTATAGCTTTCTTATTTATCTTTTTATAATAAAATCCATTTTTAGTATAAATAGTTTCAAAATAACCTTTGGGGATAAATCCTCCTTCTGGAGCACTCACAAATAAATATCCGCCAAGCTTTAAAGCTTTATGTAATCTTTTAATGATTGCCCTTGCATCTTCTAATGAAAAATAAATCAGGACATTTCGACAAAATATTATATCTAATTCTTTTAAATTAGGATTGCGGTATAATTTATCATTTAAGTTTAATAAAGAAAAATCGACTTTCGCCATAATATCACAATTTAATTTATAGCTATTTTCTGCGACTTGTGCAAAATATTTAGCACGATATTTTATTGCATCTTCTCGAAATGACCAAGTTGTATATTCTCCTTTTTTAGCCTTAGCTATTACCTCAGGGTCTATGTCAGTTGCATAAATTTTTGACTTAACATAAGGATATTTTTCATTTAACAAAATTGCTAAAGAATATGCTTCTTCTCCAGATGATGCTGCTGCACTCCAAATATTTAAATTCCCTTTTTGAACTAATTGTGGAAGAATTTCTTTTTCTAAATTTTCAAAATTTTCTTTATGTCGAAAAAAATAAGTTTCATTTATTGTAAAAGCTGATACAAATTGATTTGCTTTTTGAGATGTCCAGTCAGTGTTAAGAAAATCATTGACACATTCCTCTGCCGTTTGAAACTTTAAATCATTAGAGCCTTGTTTTAAATTCTTTAAAACAGCTCTTTTTTCTACTTTACTCAAATCTAGCCCAAAAGATTTTTTTACTTTATTTATAAAGCTATTATATTTTTCATCAGATAATTGCATTTAGATTTCCTCTAAGTGAATTAACTCTTTTTCTGATAGTAAATTATTCAAATCGCAGATTAAAATAATTTCTCCATTAAAGTTAATAGTTCCTTCAATTGTATCAATCCCTTGTGCAATATCATCCATTTGATCTGTCTTATCTGTATCAAGTAAATTTTTTATATTATCTACTATTAATGCTAATTTGCGTCCTCTGAAATGGACTATTATAAATTTATCATCTAATTGAATATCCCTATCTGCAACATTCATACGAATTCTTGTATTAATCGCAGGTATAATTCCTCCATACAAATTGATAACTCCTTTGATTATAGGAGGTGCATCAGGTAACTGAGTAATTGCAACCGAATGAATTACTCTATCCACATCTGTAATATGCAATGCATATTTTTGGTCTTCTATTATAAATATAAGATAATGATTTATGTTTTTCATAAGTTAAATAGTTATTTTTAATTCTTTTAAGAATAAATCTAGTTTATAAAATAGTGAAATTGCAATGCTTTTGCATAATATAAGATCTTTCTTATTAAATGCTCCTACAAAATCTTTATATTCTTGATATACCGCTGTTCCACCAACTGTAGCTACTGGTGAGGCTAAAGCATGAAATGTGAAATGAAGAGCGTCCCAATTTTCATTTTTGAGTTCTAAAGATATTGTTTCAAGCTTCTCTGGGAACTCTTCTATAATACATTCTATATAACCTTCAAATCCATCTCCCATACTTTCTTTAAGACTTGAAAATATTTCTTTATCTATAAATTTCTTAACCTCATTAACATTAAACTTTTCGTCATTTGCGATTTGTGCAATTTTACCTAAATGACCATTCTTTAACAAGTCAATCAAATTATTTTTTGTAAATGGTTTCTTTAAATAATCATCCATTCCTGCATTTAAGCATCTTTCACGATCTTTTTCCATCGCATTTGCGGTTAGTGCATATATTGGAATTTTTTTGTCTACTTTATCAATTTCTTCCTGTGCTCTTATCATTGCTGTTGCTTCATAACCATCCATTACAGGCATCTGACAATCCATTAAAATTAAATCATAGCTACTATCTTTTTTGTATTCATCAACAATTTTTTTTCCATTGTCTAATATTTTAAAATTACACATTAAGCTACTTAAGAAATTTTTGATTAATTTTTGATTAAATATACTATCTTCTGCAACTAAAATTTTGCAGTTTGAAAAATCTGTTATCTCTGAGTCTATTTTAACTTCTTCCTTTTCGGGAAGTATCACATTCGAACGCTCCAAAACAATGTCAAAATAAAAGACAGACCCTTTGTCTATTTGACTAACTATTTTAATTTGTCCGCCCATTAATTTAACAAGATTTTGAACAATAGCCAAACCTAAGCCAGTTCCTCCAAATCTTCTTGTCGTAGATGCATCAGCTTGGGTAAAAGGTTGAAATAAAAATTCTTGTTGCTCTTCTGTAATTCCTATTCCAGTATCACTAACTTCAAATCTAATAGTTGCTTGATTATCAACTTCTTTTATAATAGCAACTTTCAGACCAACAATCCCTTCTGAGGTAAATTTAATAGCATTATTCAATAAATTGTTTAAAATTTGTCTTAAGCGAATTGGATCAAAACAAAACACTCCCTGTGCTTTTTCGTCTAAAATAGGTCTAAATTGTAATCCTTTTTCTGCGATTCGTGCAGAACATAAAGCCGACACATCTTTTATCGCTTTAGATAATGATTCATCTCTAATTTCTAAATTCATTTTCCCAGCTTCAACCTTAGAGAAATCTAAAATATCATTAATAATATACATTAATGAATGACCTGCACTTTTTATGGTATCTGCAAATTCTTTTTGCTCTTCGTCAAGTTTAGTATCTACAAGAAGTTCAGTCATTCCTAAAATACCATTCATAGGTGTTCGTATTTCATGAGACATATTTGCTAAAAACTGACTCTTGGCAATATTTGCATCTTCAGCTTTTATTCGTGCTTCCTCTAATTCTTTCTGATTCTTTTTCACTTCAATCAAAGCGACTTCTAACTCTTGATTTTTAGCTTCTGTTATCTTCTTTTCTTTTTCTAACTGCTCTTTAGTGCTTTGTATTTCTTTCAAAGCTTGCTCTATTGTCTTTGTTTTAAATACCGCATTCTCAAGGGAAGAAAAGAAAAAATCTATTGTTTGATATGAATTCTGTTTTATAATATGCTTTTCGCCTTTAAAAAATATTGGAATTCCATCAATATTAGTTTTATCTTCTCTCAATTTTTTATTTATGAATATATTTTTTATTCGTGATAATAAAAAATCTTTATCGTAAGGCTTTGATATGAAATTGTTAGCTTGACATTTTAAGCCTCCAACAACATCTCTAGTATGAGATAATGATGTAAGTAAAATTACAGATATTTCGCTTGTCTCATTACTTTTTTTAATATGTTCACATAGTTCATATCCATCCATATTAGGCATAACAATATCAGTAATAATAATTTGGGGAATGAAAGTTTCTAATAGCTCTAAAGCTTTAACGCCATCAATAGCTGTTTTAACACTGTATCCACCTTCAAGCAGAATCATTTCCAATTTAATTAATTGTGTAGGACTGTCCTCAACAATTATTATATCTACTTTTTCCTTATTCATTCAAACCTCATTTTATATAATTATTTTAATATAAAAAATATAACAGTTATTATTCTAAATTCAAGTAAAAAGACAAAAGTTTTAATAATTAATTTGACAAATAATAAAAAGGTATTATATTCATATAGATAAAACAATTATAAGGATTATAAATATGAATACAAATGATTTATTACAAGAAGCTTGTGAAGCGTTTAATGCTGGCGATTTAAAAAGTGCTGAAAAATGCTATAAAAAAATATTAAGGGATGAACCAAATAATTGCGAAGTCTTATTTATTTTAAGTAGTATGTCTTTGCATAATGATAATAGCAAACGAGCAAAATATTTTATTGAAAAAGCTTTGACAATAGAACCTATAAATGAAAAATATATTTTACATTTTTCCTCTATTTTAAGAAAAGAAAAAGAATATGAGAAAGAATATAATTTTTTGAAAAATATTCTAAATAAAATAAAAACACCCGAACTTTTAATGAAACTAGGGGAAGTATTAAGACTATTATTAAAAAATAATAAGGCAGAGAAGATTTTCTTAGAAGTTATAAAATTAGAGCCTAAAAACTATCTTGCTTTGGCAAATCTTGGCGATATATACAATTGTGAACGGCATTATTCCCATGCTGAAAAATATTATAAACTTGCGATTTGTGCAAATTCAAATTTTCCTCAAATATACGATGCTTTAGGGAAGTTCTATTTGAAACTTGGTAAATATGAAAAAGGATGGAAGGGGCATGAATATAGACTACAACACGGAATATCTAACTTAAAAGATATTCCTAGACGATGGGATGGGGATAAATATCCAGAAGCAACCCTTATGTTAATTTGTGAACAAGGTTTTGGTGATATTATTCAATTCGCACGATTTATTCCTAAAGTAAAAGAATATTTTAAGAAAATAAAGTTTTTTTGTCAGAAAGAATTAATCTCTTTATTGCAAGTTTCCTTCCCTTATTGTGAGTTTATTGAAAAATGTGGAAAATTACCTCTTGATTATGATTTTCACATACCCATTATGAGTCTAGGAGAAGTTTTTAATATAAAAGAAGATACTATTCCGTCGCCTAATCAATATTTATCTACAACTAATGAGCAAATTAATAAATTTAAACCTATATTTTCTTCTAAAGTTAAAAACATCGGTTTTTGTTGGATGGGTAACTTAAAAAATCAAGAATTGTTACATCGAGCCATACCATTGGATAAATTTTCAACTATTTTTAATTATTCAAATATAAACTTTTATAATTTGAGAAAAGACGATACTGGAGATGATATTACACCTTATGCAAATTCATTAGATAATGTATTTGATTATACCAATAAATTCAATGATTTTAATGATACAGCTGGTTTTATAATGAACTTAGATATTGTAATAACTATTGACACATCTGTTGCACATCTCGCAGGAGCATTAGGCAAGGAGACTATCCTTTTATTATCCTACAATGCTGATTGGCGATGGTTGGTAGATAGAAATGATAGCCCGTGGTATGGCTCAATAACACTTATTCGACAAAATAAAATAAATAATTGGGATTCTGCGATTTGTGCAGTTAAGAAATATTTAGATGAAAAATAATGAAAAAGAATTAAGAAAGCGTTTAACACAAGATCCGACTAATTATGAAGTTTTACAAAAATTAAGTTTATGTTTATATAATCAAGGAAAATATAATCGAGCTATTAATTTTTTGGAAAAAGCATTATTAACAACTCCAAATAAAAAAGAAATTTTATATAATTTATGTGCAATATGCAACAATATAAAAAATTATGAAAAAATAATTGCGATATGTGCAAATAATGAGAACTTATTGCAAGATATAAAAATCCTTGAAGTTTTGGGTTTTGCATTTTATCATACAAATCAATTGCAAAAAGCGACAAAATACTATAATCAGATTATAACATTAGATAAACAATATTATAAAGCTTATGCATACCTCGCAGATATTGAACTTTTAGATAAGAATTATGATAATGCCTTAGCTTTATATAATAAAAGTCTAGCAATCGATAAAAATTATCCAGCTGCAATAAAGAGTATAGGAATGATTCACCTTTTACAAGCTAATTTTAAAGAAGGATGGGAAGGATATGAATGGCGTGCTGGTTCCCCTGAAAACTTATTATTACTTCCAAATATTAAAAGACTAGATCATAATAATTCAAACCTAAAAGATAAAATAATATGTGTTTATGCAGAACAAGGTTTTGGCGATACTATACAATTTGCACGCTTTTTACCATTACTTAAAGCTTCGTGTAAAAAACTTATCTTTATTTGTCAAGATAAATTAATAAGTTTATTTACATACGAAACTTCTATTGATGTTTTATGCACAAAAACCTCCTTTGGTTTAAGCAAGCACAATATTGATTATCAAATCCCTTTATTAAGTTTACCTTATTTTTTTAAAACAGATATAAATAATATTCCACCACTCTTGTTATGTTCTTATGAAAAATCTATAGACTTTAAAATAGATAAAACCTCAATGACTGTAGGGATATGTTGGGCTGGAAATCCTTTAAACTTTAATTGTAAAACGCGGTCGATGAAATTCGATGATATTCTTCCACTGATAAAAGATAATCCTCATATAGTCTTTTATAATTTACAAGTTGACTACGATAAAGAAGAGATTGCTAATAAAATAAAAGACTTAAAAAATTGGATTGATTTGACTGATAAATTGTCAGATTTTGCACAAACCGCAACAATAATAGAAGAGTTAGATTATGTTGTTTCTGTAGATACTGTTATTGCACACCTCGCAGGTTCTCTAGGAGTAAAAACTTTATTAATGCTTCCTTATGTATCTGAATGGCGTTGGTTGGAGGAGCGAACAGACTCTCCTTGGTATAGCACAATAACTATTTTTAGACAAAATAAGTCAAAGGAATGGGATTACGCTGTAAATAATTTAAATAAATACTTGAATCAATAAAACAAACATTGGCATTGTTTTAATGCCGCCTAGTATTTATAAAGATTTTTTAACCACTAATAGACACTAATTGAACACTAATAAAAAC
>JAOZMT010000104.1 GCA_029934175.1 Victivallales bacterium
AAATTTACATATTTCAACTAAATCAAAACCAATGAAAGCAAAGATTAAGACTCATTTTTTTAATGTTGAATTTTAAATTATGAATTTTGAATTAATACAAATTTACATATTTCAACTAAATCAAAACCAATGAAAGCAAAGATTAAGACTCATTTTTTTAATGTTGAATTTTAAATTATGAATTTTGAATTAATACAAATTTACATATTTCAACTAAATCAAAACCAATGAAAGCAAAGATTAAGACTCATAAAAAAACTCTTCTTAAATTATTCTGCGTTAAATTATTCTGCGTAATTTTCTTAAATATTAACAAAGATATTAGTGTATTGTCCAGTCGTAGAAACTTATATTATCTTTTGGCAATTTTTTATCAATTTTTAAAGATATAAATAATGTGCGATTTGTGCAATCTGGAGATAATGAAACTTTAATTATAATTGTGAAATATCCTGACTCTTTGAATGAAAAATGCTTTTTTAAAGCAGATATTTCATCTGGTTCGAGTGTTTCTGAAATATCAGTTCTGGAGGTAAACCATTCGTTTCTTGCATCTATTATTCTTTCTAT
Source organism: Victivallales bacterium (assembly GCA_029934175.1). Taxonomy (GTDB): domain Bacteria; phylum Verrucomicrobiota; class Lentisphaeria; order Victivallales; family JAUVCU01; genus JAOZMT01. The sequence continues at coordinate 571 of JAOZMT010000104.1, forward strand.
AGCATCTTCCTCAAATGAAGTTAAATATGATATGATATTATCATCTGCTGAATAGAAATTAGGCTTTTTATTTGAAATACGCATACCTTTTGGAGGAATAATGTTGAAAGCAGATAATCTTCCATAAGAATCTTGTTTGAAAAACTCTTCATATCCTGGGATAAGAAGTATTTCTTCACGATATTGGAAATTATTATTTCTAGGCAAAGGCCCTAATTCTAATGAATTATAATCTTGTGATTCCATACCATCTTTGTTTAAAAAATCATCTTTGTCAATATAATCTTTAACCTTATTAATAAATATTTCAAAGTTATCTCTTTTTTCTTCATCTAAAGCATATTTTTTGATAAGAGGTTTAAAACTTTTACTGGGTTTAGAACCAGCAATATTTATCCCTGAAAACATATCAGTTATAGCATAAGAAACATTAGCATCATAATAATCATTTAGTTCCTTGAATGAGCCATCAGCTAAAAATCTTTCTTCTTCCTCTGTGTCAAGGTCAGAAGCTGTTGTTTTAATAGTTCTATTAGAAAATTTTATTTTATCTTGAATAATAAGCCATTGAATTCTACTTGCTGCACTTTCTGCGATATATGCAGCTTTATTGCGAATTGTGCCAGAATTTGAAGCATATTTAATATTTTGGGACATAATAGTTGAAGAAGCGACAACGACAGTTAAAACAAGAAGAGTTCCAACAACTGCGATGAGTGCAATTCCATTGTTATTTTTATAATTTATCTTCATCATCATCCTTCCTGTTGCCATAAGTTTCATATAAACTTGCACCAGCTACACGACTTAACCATTGTTCTTGTGAGCCATCTTCCCATATAATTTTAATTTGTATTGCTAGTGGAATATTTTCAAACTCCTCATTCCAAGAATCTACCCAAATAATAGAATTATCATTCTTAGCAGCATAGGTAAAAGATATTGATTCGACATTATTTGCAATAATTTCAGAAATTGCATTTGTTTGAGAATCTAACCATGGAACAATTGGCGTATTGCTATAGGTTGCTATAAGATTATTATCGTTTAACGAGAAAGCTAAAAATCTTATAGCAGTATCTTTATTGTAATTAATTCTGTGTTTATACGCAAAAGATATATTATTTTGAGTTCCAATGAAAATAGATAGGTTTTTATTGTTATCATCTTTCCAGTCAAAAGGAATGGCATTTCTAAAAGAATTTGTAAAGACTTTATCAAGAGCAATAATATTTTCAGTATGATTTTTATAAATTTTAATTTTATTTCTTGAAGAATTAATCGAGAAAAACATAACCCCAACAGTCATCATCACAATAGCAAAAATAGCAGTAGCAACAATCATTTCCAATAAAGTAAATTTTTTAGTTATTTTATAATTCATAGTGATGAAGGGGCTTGCTTTATAATTTTTTCAACAGTAATGGAGTCAATTTCATCATTAGTTTCATCAAAAAGAGTTATTTTATAAGCAATAATTTGCCAGTCTCCTATAGTTGTTTCCATTTCTTCAGGTAAATCATCAATTTCTAAAATATTGCATGAAACAGAATAATTTTCATAAGGGAAAATATTTTCAGGAATAGCTTCTTCATTACCAGTTAGCAGGTAAAATTCTGCGGCTTGTGCAAGAATATGTTGATGTAGCCAGTTGTCATATCCAGAGACAGCTCTTTTTTTAGAACTTGCTGTTAGTGACATTAATCCAGTTAATCCCATAGCTAAAATAGCTAAAGCAACTGTAACTTCAAGTATTGTAAAATATTTTTTTTTATTAGTCATCGTTAAGCTCACTGAATTGAATTTTGCTTGTAAGTGGTGAAATATTTAGAGTATAAGATAATTCTTTGTATTTTATGATAATGTTAGTTCGAGCAGCAGTGCCATCTGGATAAAAATAAAAAACAGGGTTATCATCTTCATCATTTGCACACATCGCAAATTCAAAACTAATATCTTTTTTAGGTTTATATTTTGCGAATTTTTTATTAATAATTTGTTTAGTAGAATTCGTAGTAAAAGTGTTATCGTCAAGGTTATATACTATACCTACATTTCTTCCTTGCATAGCAGTCATAGTAGCAGCATGAGTGAGTAGCATAGACAATTTTTCAATTTCTTGCTCAATGACAACTCTGTCAGGAACACCACCCACACGCTTAGTAACAATAGTAGAAACAATGATTAAAATGACAAGCACTGCCACAATTTCTAACATTGAAAAGAATTTGTATTTACTCCTCTTCAACCCAATTTCCAATATCAGCTTTATCACCTTCGCCTCCAGATTCGCCATCAGCACCATAGCTAAGAATATCAAATTTATTATCATGGTCACCAGGAGCGTTAAACAAATATTCATTACCCCATGGATCTTTCGGAATAACTTTTTTTCTTAAATATGGGCCATTCCATTTTTTATGTCCAGAATTGACAATTAAATCATTTAAAGAATCAGGAAGAGTTCCCGTATCAAACATATAGTCATCTACCGCCCCTTCAAGAATACTGATTTGTGTTTTTGCGGTAACTTTTTTTGCGTTACCAAGTTTATTCATCACAGCAGGAGCAACGATACCAGCAAGTAATGCCATAATTAAAATAGCTAATGCTAGCTCCATAAATGTAAATTTTTTACAAACGAATTTATTTTTGTTCATACATACCTCTTCTTTTTGTTAACATTTTTAAATTTTTACGAATTTTTTTCACTTTTTCTATCTTTTTTTTGTCCTCCTCCTTATTTATTTTGTGTTTCTCCTTGTTTTTTGGTTTATCTAAAATTTCTTTTTTGATAGACTCCTTTTTTTCTTTATTGATAACTGATTCAATTCTTAAAGAACTCCCAGAATCAGTAAAATCTAAAGTAAGTTCAACTTTATCATTCCCTTTTATTAAAACAACAGACCTAGATTTAACTTCCGATAAGATATATCCCCCACCGACATCTTGATTTAAAGGATAATATTTAGCCTTAATTTTTGTTCTTGGAGCAGGAGCTCTTTGTTTAGTCGGCTTTCGACTTCTACGAATAGCTCTAGGAGACATTTTTGATTTTGTAATAATTTTACGAGCAGGATTTTTATTTATAATAGTCGCTCCCATAATTTTTCCAAATCGTGTAATGCCAACAAGTTCAAATCTTGGATCTTCTTTATGGATATTTACTTCTTCGATAACATCAGTTCCCTTTACCCCTCTGTCTTTAAGAAAAACATCATTTGTAAAGTTTAATGTTTTTGAATCAACTTTTTTTTGTATTTTATACATGTTTGAAATATTAGCAGTAGACGGCGAGCGTTTTAACGCTTTGTCTTGTTTTTCTGGAGTATATTTTATGTGTAAATGCCCCAAATATATAAAAATTCCAATAAAGAAAAAGATAATTAAGCATAGAATAAATTTCATTTTGCAACCTCCAAAATTCTTTTAGCCGTCTCTCCATACACCGATATTAATTTTATTTTTCCAGTCATCATAAACGAATTAGTATTTTTTCTATTATATTGATAAATTTTAATTTTATCTAAATAGAATAAAGGAGAATGATTAGAAACATTCTGAACAAAAGAAACAAAGTCTTTAGATTGTCCAATAGACTTAATACTAATTTCACCAACAGTAATATCATTATCTATTTTTTTAAACTTCAATTGGCTTGAGAATTCAAGTTTTAAATTTGATTTTTTAGCAATATCCTCAAGAATAGAATTAATTTTTAGAACTTCAACTTGACCTTTTGAATCAATCCAATTATTTTTTATTTTAGAGATTTTATACTCCATTATATATTCCTTTTCTTTCAATAAATTAAGTTCATCAAGTAAAGTTACTTGAGATTTTTTGAGTCGTTTTATTTTATTATCATAATTTCCTAGTTCAAAAGAAAAATTATCCATTATACCTGAATACATAGCAAAATTAACAATAATTAAAATTATAACAAAAAGAAAAGCAAGTAAGATAAAAAGTTTTTTCATTTTATTTTTCCTCCGTAATATTATATTGCATTTTTAATTTTCTTTCATAAGTAATAATCCCAGCTCTATTTCTAGAACTAGAGCGAACAGGTATAATAGTAAATAATTTATTACTATCAATGATTTTAGTTTCTATTTCTTCATAAGAATTTAAAGTGACCGAGATGTCAGTTTTATTACTAGATATATCCTTTATCCAAATGCTATCTGGTAACGATTTAGACAAATATTTGATAGCTTGCAAGAATGCATTTGGAGGCATTTTAATATCTTCTAGCTTTTCTAAAGATACTAAGAAAGGGTCTTTAGAATTTTTTTTGTTAACCAATTTCACCTTTTTAATTCTTTTAGAAACTTTTTTGTATTCCGCATCAACAACTTTATTTCTTTTGTTCCAGTCAATATAAGATCTTGCCCCTAATCCTAAAGCCAATAATATATTAATTAAAACAAAAAAAGCAATAATAATTTTATACTTTTGAAAATATTGAGGAATCATTTTATTTGGCAACTTTATAAATGATTGTTCTTGATTAGCAAAATTCCCATTCAAATAATATTGTCCTAATAATAAAGCAGGTAAAAATGGAATAGAAGGTTTTTGTGTTTTCTTCTCAATAATATCTACATTTGTGAATTTTTTTAGAATATATTGCAATGAAATATAATTATCTGCATATTTCGCAACTTTCATCTCTTTTACCCCATCACTTACATTTGACATTATAAAATCATTATCTATCCCTTTCATAGCTAGATTTTTCTCCTCAAAGCTAGTATCATTAACCATAAAAGGATACACAAAAGCATCTACTTTTATATATTTTTCATCTAACACGCTAAACAAGTGATTTAGTTCATTTTTTGGGACAACAAAAATTCTAACTTGGACTTTATCATCCATTTTATTGTAAATACAGTTCCATTGAATTTCATCTATAGGATATGGAATATATTGCATAAGTTCCATTTCAACTGCCTCTAATAATTCATTTTTAGGTAAATCAATCATTTCAAATTCAATACATACAGCACTTGGCAAATATCCACCAATAATTCGTCTTTTATTACTAGGAATATTTATTTGGTCATAAGCATCTGCAAGATTGTCTGCAAAACAATCAACACCATCTCCTTGTGCAAAAACAGCATTGTCAATATGTAAATCTTTACCTTTTTTTGACATTTTTAATGCAAAAACAGAATAATTTTTATCCCAAGTAATTATATAGATTTCTTTTTCTGTAATATTCATCATAATTCTCCCATTTCTATCATTGCTAAAAACACAGATAAAACGACCACTAAAACAACGACCGCCATAATTAAAATAACCACAGGTTCAAAAAGTGCAAGCAATCTTTTAATTCTAACTTTAGTATCTCGTTCAAAATGCTCTGATGCCTTTCCAAGCATTTCTCCAACCTCTCCAGACTCCTCGCCAATTTCCAACATTTGCAGTGCCTCTTTAGGCATATATGGACTACGAACTAAAGCATTTGACAATTTTGCACCAGCACGCAGTTCAGATGAAATTCCTGCAAATGATAATGATATTGTAGTATTTTGAATAACTTTAGACGATATTTCTACAGCTTTTAAAATATGGACATGATTTTGAATAAGAACAGAAAGAGTTCTTATAAATTTACTAACCTCACTAGTTTCAATTAATTTACCCACAATAGGAGCTTTTAAAATAATATCATCAAACCATTCTTTCATACGCCCCCCTTTTTTAATGCTTTTTATAAAAAATATAATACCTATAATGAGAATAGGCCAAATCCACCAAAATGTCGTCATAAATTCACTAAGACTTAGTATAAAAGCCGTTATTGCTGGTAATTCTTTTCCTGTGTCAGCAAAAATATCAGCAAATTTAGGAATAAAAACCGTGAATAAAAGAATTCCAACTCCAAGCACAACCGATAAAATAACAGCTGGGTATATAGAGCTTGTTATTAAGAAGTCTCTCGTTTCTTTTTGGTCATTCATAAAACATTGCAGTTCCTTTATAGTCGATGATAAAGCCCCTGACTCTTCACCTGCTTCTATTAAATTTGCATAAATATTTGGGAAATGGCTACCATATCCACGAACTAATGCTGAAAATTTTTTTCCTTCATGTAAACCTTTCCGCATCTCGTTTACAATAGATAATTTACCAGTTTCATTTTTTTCATTATCTGCAATTATCGCAAAAGATTTTTCTAAAGAAATATGTGCTTCTAATAAAGGAGCTAATCTATTTGTAAAACTGTAAACATTAAAATCGCTTTTTTTACTAAAAATAGATTTTTTTTCTCCAAAATCTTCTACTTCCCCCATACATTTAACTGGAGTAAATCCGCGACTCTTTACCCGTTGCAACGAATCACTTTTATTATCTCCTTCTATTAATAATTCACTTATTTTTCCAGATGAATCAGCTATTTTATATTTGAATAATGCCATAGTTAAATGTTAGAGGTAACCCTCCGTATTTCAGCTTCTGTAGTTAAACCTGCCTTAAACTTCTTGATACCATCATCATGAAGCGGAACCATACCAT
>JAOZMT010000105.1 GCA_029934175.1 Victivallales bacterium
ACAAAACAATTAAATATATAAAAAATTATTGTCTTGATTAAAATGAGAGCAAGTATTTGCGATTGTCTTTTTACTCCTCCTCCTTAACTACTTGAAATCTGAATAAAAGCATTTATAACTGTTTTAAAAGAAGATACTTATTTATTATATAAAAGTTTTATATCCCTTTTCTATAGTATATTTTTCAAAAAAAACTTGATTTTTCAGAAAAAGGTGCGATATTGTTATTTGAAATTGTTTAAACAGCATAAAAAAGGAATAAAAATGAGCGAGGAAAAAGGAAGTAAAGGTTGTCTTTATATAGGATGTTTATCTATTATAGTTATTTTAACAATAGTTTTTTTAATAGCTGGATATTATGTTAATAAGGTTAGGAATCTTGCATTTGATTTTACAAGGGCAACCCCAATTGAATTAAAACAAGTTGATTACACCGAAGATGAAGAAGATATTATTCAAACAAAGTTTGACGATTTTAAAAATGCTATTGATAAAGGTCAAGACTGTAAAATAGAATTATCCGAAAGAGAAGTTAATATTCTAATTGTATCTAATTCTGATGCAGATTTTAAATTAGATGATAAAGTCAGAGTAATTATTGAAGACAATAAATTGAAAGGTGAAATTAGCGTTCCTATACCAGATTTACCTGGCTGGGTTCCTTTTCCAAATGGTAGATACTTTACAGGTAATGCAGGACTTGATATATATGCTAGTGATGGTGCTCTTTCAATTATTTTGACATCTTTTAAACTAGGAGAAGAAGAATTGCCTGCTGAAGTAATTAAAGAGTTGTCAAAGAAAAATTTAGCCGATGATTTATATAAGAAGCCTGAAAATAGAAAATGGTTATCTAAGTTAGAAAAAATAGAAATAAAAGATAATAAATTAATATTACACATCAAAGCAGAATAAAATTATATGAAATCTAATTCACAAATAACTAAAATTGGAAATATTGAAGTAGATTCCATAACACAAGTCTTACCAAGAATTAATCCTAGAGATAATTCTTGTAAAATTGTGGGAGATACTCATACTGGGCTTGTTCGTGAAGTGAATGAAGATAGTTTTGCGTTTTATGCAGACCCGAAAGAAAAGACATTTATTGCAATGGTCGCAGATGGTATTGGTGGACATGAAAAAGGAGATGAAGCTAGTCAGCGGTGTTGCAAAAGTATATTAACTGCATGGTTAAAACAAGATTTAAGGGAACTTCTATCACAGCGAGACATTAAAAAGTTTTTCACAAAAGAGTTAACAGAAGCTAATAATAAAATATTTGCGATTAATGCAGAAAATGAAAGCTATACTCCAATGGGAACTACTTTTGTATCAACTATTTTTTTGAAAGAATTTGTAATTCTTGCAAATATTGGTGATAGTAGATGTTATCGTTTACGAAATAATAAGATTCAACAGTTATCTGAAGATCATACACTGGTATATGAACTTTTTAAGAAAAAATTAATATCAGAAAGCCAATTAGAAATACATCCTTTATCTCATGTCATATCAAAAGCTGTTGGAACATCTTATGGAACAATACCTGATGTCACTGTTTTTGATCGTATGCCTGGAGATTGTTTCTTATTATGTTCTGATGGTTTAACTAAATATGCGTCTAGTGATGATATAAAACATATTTTAAAAGACTCAGAAAATCCTTCAATTGCAGTTTCAAAGAGTATACAAATAGCCCTACAAGGTGGGGGTGATGATAATGTCACAGTCCTCTGTATATTTGACTAATAATAAAATAAAAAGGGAAAAAAATGGAAGAAAAAATATTTAGATGCCCACTTTGTAAGGCAAAATTTTCAATAGATACAAATGACGAAGTTGTAGTTTGTCCATCTTGTAAAAAACAAGTTTTAATCTCAGATGATGAAATATTTACAATAGGAGCAATGATTGATGATTTTCAAATCATAGCAAAATTAGGAAAACTTCCTATAGGAACAGCATACTTAGCTTATCACAGTTCAATGGAACAAAATATTATAATGAATATTTTGTCTGAAGAGGCAACTAGAGATAATGAAAAAGTTACAGCGTTTAATGATAGTATAACGCCACTTTCAGAGTTCATCCATCCTAATATTATTGATTTTTTTGAAAACAGAGAAGATGATGGGATATATTACTCAATAAGTTCTTATTTAAAAGGACAAGATATAAAGACAATATTAGGTTCTCATGGTCGTTTTAGTCCAGCAGAAGCTCTACATCTTGCGTTAAAGATTGTAGATATTTTAGAAGAAGCATCGAACAAGGGCTTTGTTTATGGCGGATTAAATGTTGGAAATGTTATTTATGATATTACAGAAGATGAGGTTTATTTATTAAATGTCGATATATCATTATTTTATGATACACAATACAGGCAAATATCACATTATTATATGAGTCCTGAACAAACACGAGATGAACCATTATCTTGGAATAGTGATATATATTCGCTTGGGATTTTATTGTTTCAAATTACAACAGGAGTATTACCTTTTGATTCGGAAGATATTGGAACTGTTTATGCAATGCATACTGCAACTCCTTTACCTGACCCAAATAAAGTAAATCCTAGAGTTTTCTTGCCTTTGGAATTTGTTAATTTATTAAAAAAAATGTTAGGAAAATTGCCTAGAGATAGATTTGAATCTTGGAAAGAGCTTATTTCAGAAATAAAAAGAATAATGCCTGGTATTATGGAAAACAAGGAAATTGCTGAATCAAAAAGTAATTTTACAATGCCATTAAATCCATCTAAATCTCAAAAAGTAAAGAAGGTTAAAAAAACAAAAATTGCAGCACCAAAGAAGAGAGCTAAAAATACTCTTGGAGCTAAAACTGCTTCAGTTTCAAATAGTAAAAAAACTACTGGCGGCAAAGCATCGGTTGCTAAAAAGAAACCAGATAATCAAGAACGCACAAGAGTAATGAGAAAGTCTAAAAGTAAAAAAAAGTCGACTTCTCCAGGTATGATAATTGGTATTGGCGTTGGGATTATTCTTTTTTTAACTTTTACTGTAGTTCTTATTACAAATTCACAAAAACAAAATGCTGCAAAAGCAGCTTATGATAAGGCATTTTTTGCTTATTCTAAGAGAACAAAGCAAGAACCTTATAATTTCACAAGAGCTAAAAGTTTATTGAAAAATGCTATTCCTAAAGTTCAAGGAACGAAATACGAGAAAGCTATAGACAAGTATTATAAGGAAGTTTCAAAAGAACTAAAATTACAAATAGAAGCTTTTGACCTTTTTGATAAAAGTTATATGGCAGCTGGTAAAAAAGAAGATGAGGCAAAAGAGCTTAAAAAGAATGCAAAGGAAGAAGATTATAAAGAAGTTTTAGGCAAATTCAATGAAGCAAAAACAGATTTTGATAATATAAAACCAGTAAAAGACCCTGAAAGAATGGAACGATTAAAAGGCTCAAAACTATATTTATCAAAATACATATCTAATCTAAGCGATAAGATAATAAAACGCGATAAAAAAATAGAAAAAGCAAGAATTGCAGAAGAAGCTCGTGTAAAGGCTGAAGAAATGCGAATTGCAAAAATAAAACGCGATAAAGAATTAGCTGAAAAAAGAGAAAAAGATGCTAGAGAGAAAGGGTTAAAACTTAATCTAAAACGCATTGCAAATGCTAAAAAGCTTTTATATGATAAACCTTTTAAGTTAGCTGCTGAACTAAATTTCAAAGAAGCTCTAAAATCTGAAATTCTAGCTGTAAAAGTTCTTATTGGCGAGGCTGGAGAGGCTCAAATGCAATTCAATGACTTTGAAGAACAGAAAAAAAATGTTAATAAAATTTTATACGATGCTCTAACTGTTTGGAATGAAATTGCTAATAGTAAAGAATTGTTTAATAAAATTTACCTCTCTTTTGATGAAGGAAAATATGCAATAAAAACTATTAATAATGGTGAAATAACTTTAAGAAAAACAAAAACTTTCCCTGAAAAAATTAAAAAGGTGAAAATTGAGGATTTAACAGAAGAACAATTTTTAAACTTTATACAAAGTGCTGATAAAATATCTGTTTCTCCAGAAACTATTATAAACTTTTGTATTGCTATTGGAAAATTTGATAATGCTAAAAGTTTAATATCTAACAATGAAGATTGGGGGGAATTTGAAAATAAAGTAGAAGAGTTTATTGTGAACTCTCTGATTTCTAAAGTTGAATATATTTATTTATTATTATCTTCTATTGAGTCTTTAAGTGAAGGAAAAGAAAAACTTAATGAATTTAAAGCAAAATATGGCAATAGTCCTGAGGTAAAAAAAGTTCAAGAGTATTTTAATGAAAAATATCCTGATAATAATATGGATCTTTCAAACTAAATGAAAAATAATTTAGACTTTTATCCAACTGTTTTAACAATTGCAGGCAGTGACACCTGTGGTGGTGCTGGTATTCAAGCTGACTTAAGAACTTTTTCTGCATTCGGTGTTTATGGATATTCTATAATAACTGCACTAACCGCACAAAATCATAATACTATAACTGAGGCTTTCCCAACTCCTAAAGATATTTTATCAAAACAATTAGATGCTATTATTGACTTTTACAATATTTCAACTATTAAAACTGGAATGTTAGTTAATTTTGATATATTGAATCTTGTTTACCAAAAACTTAAGGACAAAAAAGTCAATTTAATAGTTGACCCTGTTATGATTTCTACAAGTGGTTCGGAATTATTAGATAAACAAGCTATTGAATTTTTACAAGATAAATTTTTGCACCTTGCAACTTGGATAACTCCAAATATTCCAGAAGCTGAAGTTTTAATTGGGGAAAAAATTCAAACTCAAGATGATATTATTCAAGCCACAAAATTAATTTCAAGTAAATGGGATTGTAATACTGTTATAAAAGGTGGACATTTGAAAAATTTGGGAGATACAATTACTGATATAGTTTGTTATAATAAAAAGATTTATTCTTTAGAAACACCAGTAATAAAAGACACGCAAGCTGGGCATGGAACAGGTTGCACATTTGCATCTGCACTAGCCGCAAGTTTTGCGATTAATATGAAAGCTCTAGATGCATTATCAAGTGCAAAGTCATTTGTCTATGGTTCGTTAGCTGAAGCTGTTATTTTAAAAGACAATGTCGAAGCGATGTATCCTCCAGAAAACGCTTACAAAGCAAAAATTAAGGAGTTGTAAATGTTTATTCAAACACTCTTAACAAATCCAAATATGTATTTTATGCAAATTTTTCTTGTGACATTTTCTATATGTTGCCACGAATACTCTCATGCGAGATGTGCATTATGGCAAGGAGATAGAACTGCAGCTGATGCAGGTCATCTAACGCTAAATCCTATTAAACAAATGGGACCTTTTTCATTAGGAATGTTATTTATCTTAGGTATATCATGGGGACAAGTTCCTGTCAATCCTAGAATGATGAAGCATAAATATAGTGATATGCTAGTTTCATTTGCTGGTCCATTTGCAAATTTAATACTCTTTATTTTATTTTCAATAGGACTAGGAATAGTTTTAACATTAGAAGGAAGTGAAAATGCAATGAAATTGTTTTATTTTGGTGGTATGTTAAATTTTGTGCTGTTTGTCTTGAATATGTTACCTTTGCCAATATTAGATGGAGGGCATATTTTATCACATTTCTTCCCTAAAGCGTTTAGTTCAAACTCTGAATTTGCGAATGGTGCAATTATTCTTATGTTTTTCTTAGTTTTCCAATTTATAAGTATTGCTTATAGTATTGGTGGTGTATGCTCTTTATTTATTGCTCATATCATTAAATTTTTATTATCTGTGGTAATGTAAAATGAACAATAAAGTATGGTCTGTTTCTGAATTAAACTCTGCTGTTAGAGAACTTATCGAAAGAACGCTTGTGCCTGTTTGGATGACTGGAGAAGTTGGAACACTAATGATTCACGGTTCTGGGCATGTGTATATTACAATGAAAGATCAGCGAACTCAAATGAAAGTTGTCTTTTTTGGTGGAGCTAATATTGCACGACAAATGAATTTACAAGTTGGTATGAAAATTGAAGTTCAAGGAAGACTTACTGTTTATGAGCCGCGTGGAGAATATCAACTTTCAATTCGTGAGATACGACCTATAGGATTAGGAAACTTACAATTACGATTTGAAGAATTAAAAAATAAACTTGCACGAGAAGGATTGTTTGATGAGCAAAGGAAAAAAAGATTGCCTTTATTGCCGCAAAAAATAGGAATTGTAACATCGCCTAGTGGTGCAGCTATTAGAGACTTCTTGCAAATTATCAACCGAAGATTTCCAAATATAAACATAAAGATTTATCCTGCTGCTGTTCAAGGCAAAGGATCTGAATTTCATATTGCAGAAGGTGTTAATTTCTTTAATAGACTCAATGATATAGATATTATAGTTGTTACACGCGGTGGTGGCAGTATGGAAGATCTTTGGTCATTTAATGAAGAAGTTTTAGCAAGAGCCATTGCGAACAGTGCTATTCCTGTTGTTAGTGCTGTTGGTCATGAAATTGATTTTACAATATGTGATTTTGTATCTGATTTAAGAGTTCCAACACCATCTGCTGCAGCTGAATTAGTTGTAGGTAAACAATCTGAATTTTTAGAATTTATAAATCAATCACAACATCGTATCAAAAATTCATTATTTTTTCTTTTAGAACGATATAAAAGTCGTTTAAACATAGCTTCAAATAGTTATGTATTCAGAGAACCTGCAAGAATTGTTAGAGAAAAACAGCAAATCATAGATGAATTAACACGACGAATGGAATATTTATTAAAGCAAAAAACTGAATATCAAAAAAATCGTTTAAATGTGGTTGAAGGTAGATTAAAAGCATTAAGTCCTTATGCTGCATTAAACAGAGGATATTCTGTTTTAATAAATAAAGAAACAAACAAAACAATAAATTCTGCACAAATCGCAAAAGGCACAAAGATATCTGCATTAGTTGCAAATGGTCAGATTGATATGGTTGTTGAAGATTCCAAAATAACGAATGCATAAATCGCAACTTTTTAGAGATATACTGTGAACGGTTGAAAAATATACTTTTTGAAAGATGATAATAATTGATAT
>JAOZMT010000003.1 GCA_029934175.1 Victivallales bacterium
GAAGAATTAGATTAACTAAATTAATCGTGATTTTTCAAGGTGCAGAAATGAAATACAAGGGAATTGTTAATTGTAGCTAAAAATAATGTAAGTGCAATCTAATATGAAAAGGAAATAAAGTAAAAAAAAGAGGAGTTAAATTGAGTTTATTAGAAGGATTAAATCGTAGACAGAGAGAAGCTGCTGAAACAATAGATGGGGCTTTATTGGTTTTGGCTGGAGCTGGGACTGGTAAAACTCGTGTTATTACTTATCGTATTGCATATATGCTACAACAAGGGATATCGCCTTTGAGTATAGTTGGTATGACTTTTACTAATAAGGCTGCACGAGAAATGAAAGAACGATTAAGTGTATTAGTTGATGAAGATGCCGCACAAAAAATATCATTAGGAACTTTTCATTCTTTTTGTGTCAAAATACTAAGAAGAGAGATTGGTCTTTTAGGTTATACATCTTCATTTACAATAGCTTTAGGTCACGAACAAGAAGGTTTGATAAAAGAAGCAATTGCAAGTTCTGGATATGTTAAAGATTTAGATTTAACATTGGAGTATGTTTCAGGTTTTATTAGCAAGAGTAAAAATCAATTATATACGCCTGCACAAGCCGCAGCTAATGCAGAAAATATGTTACAGCAAAGAGCTGGAATTGTTTATAAACGCTATCAGCAGGTTCTATTTAATCAAAATATGGTTGACTTTGATGATTTGTTAATCCTTGTTATTCAAATTTGGAAAAAGAGCCCAGAGGTTTTACAAAAATATCAAAATCGTTATAAATATCTATTAGTTGATGAATATCAAGATACTAATTTAATTCAATTTACTCTTTTAAAAATGTTAATAGAAAAGACTAATAATATATGTGTTGTAGGAGATGATGACCAAAGTATTTATGGATGGCGAGGAGCAGAAGTTAAACATATCTTAGAATTTGGAGATTATTTTCCTGGTGCAAAAATAGTAAAGTTAGAACAAAATTATAGATCTACAAATACAATTTTACACGCAGCAAACACTATTATTTCAGAAAATGATGATAGATACAAAAAGAATTTATGGTCAGATAAAGGTGATGGTGATATTATTAATGTTATAAAAACTAAAGATCCTGAAGAAGAGGCTTTGTTTATAGTAGATGCTATACTTGACGATACTTATAATTATCAATCACCATACTCTAATTTTGCGATACTTTATCGTTCAAATCATTTATCGCGTGTGATAGAAAAGCAATTAAGAGAAGCTCGTATTCCTTACAGATTAGTTGGAGGTAAATCATTTTTTCATAGAAAAGAGATAATGGATGCAGTTGCATATCTAAAATTGGTTGTTAATTCAAAAGATGATCAAAGTTTGCTACGAATATTATCTACTCCCCCTAGAGGAATTGGAGATAAATCAATTGAAGCTTTAAAGGATATCCAAAAAAATGATTATGTGCCTTTCGTATCGCTTTTAGGTAGCAAAAAATTTGCGAAGTGTGTATCTAATAAAGCTGGCACTGGAGGCAAAAATTTATCTGAGACTATTATAAAATATCAAAAGATATTTGATGAAACGCACGATATTGCACAAACCGCACATTTATATTTAAAAGAGGTAGGCTTTCTTGATGGTTTTTTAAAAATGTATAAAAAAGAGAAAGATGCAACAAAACGACAAGAAAATGTGTTTGAACTATTAAATGCTATTGATGAATATGAAAAACAAGATGGAGAGGCGAATTTATTAGGGTTTTTAGAAAATTTTTCATTATATGATGATAATGATAAAGTTGATGGAGACGAAGAGTCAGCAGTTACTTTAATGACAGTTCATGCATCAAAAGGGTTAGAATTCCCATTTATATTTATAATGGGAATGGAAGATTCTTTATTTCCACATGCTCGTTCTATAGAAGAGGGGAGTGAAAATGAAGAAAGAAGACTTTTTTATGTTGCTATAACACGAGCGCAACAAAATCTTATAATGACATATTCAATGGAACGATATAGATTCGGAAAACTAAAAATGCAAAAACCATCAAAATTTTTAAAAAGCTTACCAGATGATTATGTAGATTATAAAGCACCAGATACATTTTTCAAACCTGCAGATAATGAAACTATATCTGAAGGAATAGATGATATTTTAAGGATGTTAGATGGTTTTTAATTATGGCAAATTTTTGAATAATTAAAAAAAAAGAGTTTTTTTTGTTTAAAAATTTGTGTTTTTTAAAATTAGGTGTATATTACTGGTTCTATTTTGCGTATATTTTGTGCTCGGGTGGCGGAACTGGCAGACGCGCTTGGTTGAGGGCCATGTGGATTTTATCCGTGAGGGTTCGAATCCCTCTCCGAGTACCAAAGTAAAAGCAAAGATAAAAAGTTGAGAGTTTGAAATTGATGATTTTTGACAGGATTATATTAATCTTGTATGTTTTCGGTGCCCGCATAGCTCAGTGGTAGAGCACTTCCTTGGTAAGGAAGAGGTCACCGGTTCAAATCCGGTTGCAGGCTCCAATTATAAAATGAATTAGTGTTTATTTAATTTAACAAATAAAAAAGGAGAAAAGTAATGGCTAAAGAAACATTTCAAAGAGGAAAACCGCATTTAAACATCGGAACTATTGGTCATGTTGATCATGGTAAAACAACATTAACAGCAGCTATCACAATGACGCTTAATAAAAAGTATGGCGATGGTAATGTTATGAATTATGAAGATATTGATAACGCACCAGAAGAAAAAGAGCGTGGTATCACTATTAATACAAGTCATGTAGAATATGAAACAGAATTGCGTCATTATGCACATGTTGATTGTCCAGGTCATGCTGATTATGTGAAAAACATGATTACAGGTGCTGCTCAAATGGATGGTGGTATCATTGTAATTGCTGCAACAGATGGACCTATGGCTCAAACTCGTGAACATATTCTTCTTGCTCGTCAAGTAGGTGTTCCTGCATTAGTTGTATTTATGAATAAAACAGATCAAGTAGATGATGAAGAATTATTAGAACTTGTTGAAATGGAAATTCGTGAATTATTATCAGAATATGGTTTCCCTGGAGATGATATCCCTGTTATTCAAGGTTCAGCATTGAAAGCTGTTGAAGCTGAAGGAGATCCTGAAAATCCTGATTGCAAATCAGTTTTAGATTTAATGCAAGCAGTTGATGAATATATTCCACAACCAAAGCGTGAAATCGAAAAAGATTTCATTATGCCTATTGAGGATGTATTTTCAATTGAAGGTCGTGGTACAGTTGTTACAGGTCGTGTTGAAGCTGGTATTATTAAAACTGGTGAAACAGTTGAAATCGTTGGAATTAAAGATACAACAACAACAACAGTTACTGGTGTTGAAATGTTCCGTAAGATTTTAGATGAAGGTCGTGCTGGAGATAATGTTGGATGTTTATTACGAGGAACTAAGAAAGATGATGTTGAGCGTGGGCAAGTTTTAGCTAAACCTGGAACTATTACACCTCATACTAAATTTTCTGCAGAAGTTTATGTATTATCAAAAGAAGAAGGTGGAAGACATACTCCGTTCTTTTCAAATTATCGTCCTCAGTTCTATTTTAGAACAACGGATATTACTGGTATCATTAATCTTCCTGATGGAGTTGAAATGGTAATGCCTGGAGATAATACTCCTATAACAGTTGAATTAATTAATCCTATTGCAATGGATAAAGGACTTCGTTTTGCTATCCGTGAAGGTGGTAGAACTGTTGCTTCTGGAAGAGTTGCTGAGTTTGTTGATTAATTAAACTTTCAATAAGAAAAAATATTTCAAGTGGAAGTTCCACTTGAAATATTATATTAAAAGAGAGGTTTTTTATGGCTCGTGAAATAATTACTTTAGCATGTACAGAGTGTAAACAGAGAAATTATACTACGACAAAGGATAAAAGAAGTATTCCTGGTCGATTAGAGTTGAAAAAGTTTTGCAAGTTTGAACGCAAACATACAGTTCACAGAGAGACTAAATAATAGATAGGTGAGTAGCTCAGTTTGGTAGAGCAGTGGTCTCCAAAACCGAAGGTCGCAGGTTCGATCCCTGTCTCACCTGCCATTAGTCAAAATTATAGAAGGTGTAATAAAATGGAAGAAAGTAAAAAAAAGAGAAGTATTCTTATGATGATTCTTAATTTTGTAAATACAATTAGAGAATTTTTTAAAGGAACTTTAGAAGAGTTAAGTAAGTGTTCTTGGCCTAATAGGCAAGAATTATTTCAATCAACGATTTTAGTGATTTGTGCAGTTATACTGTTGGCTACTTATGTCGCATTGGCTGATCAAGTTAGGCTTTTGATAAACTTTCTTACAACATCTTAAATTAAGATCATTTCAAGGGAAAATAATAATTTATGGAAAATATAGATAAAGAAAATGGAGAATGGTTTGTCGTAAACACTCTTTCCGGTCATGAGAATAAAGTTAAAAATTCTCTTGAACGAGAGATTTCACTTGCCGAAGAGGATATTCCCATATATGAGGTTTTAATTCCTACTGAACAAGTTTCAGAGATTCGACAAGGTAAAAAAATTACTTCGACACGAAAGTTTTTTCCTGGTTATATTTTATTGAGAATGGATTTGTATAAAGAGAAACTTTTAGATAAAGACTTATGGCATTTTGTGAAAAATATACAAAGTGTTATAGGGTTTGTTGGAGGTGGAGATAATCCATTTCCTCTTTCCCCTGATGAGGCAGAAGATTTAATAGATCAAATAACAGAAAAATCCGAGAAGGCAAATCCAAAAATCCTTTATTCTATAGGGGAAACTCTTAAGATAAATGATGGAGCTTTTGAAAATTTTGATGGTATAGTAGAAGATGTTGATTCAGAAAAGGGAAAAATAAAATTAATGGTATCAATCTTTGGAAGATTGACTCCAGTAGAGTTGGAATTTTGGCAGGTTGGTCGCGAGTAATTCTGTTAATTCAGATGCGAACAAAAATTTAGTAAATAATAAAAAATCATAAAAGACGGGAGAAAACCTGCCGTTCGAACCGCCTTTTATGCATAGTAAAATGGAGTAACGTATGGCAAAAAAAGTTACAGGTCAAATTCGTTTACAAATTCCTGCGGGAGCAGCAAACCCTGCACCCCCAGTTGGACCAGCTCTTGGTCAAGCTGGAGTCAATATAATGGATTTTTGTAAACAATTCAATGCTGCAACTCAGTCGCAATCAGGAATGATAATTCCTGTTGTCATCACTGTATATCAAGATCGTTCCTTTACATTTATTACAAAATCTCCGCCTGCAGCGGTCTTAATTAAGAAAGCTGCTGGCTTAGCGTCTGCTTCAGGTGCTCCAGGACGAATTGTCGCTGGAAGTATTACTGTCGATCAGATTAAAGAGATTATTGAAATAAAGAAAGAAGACTTGAATGCAAGAAGTGAAGATGCCGCAATAAAAATTATTGCTGGGACAGCACGCAGTATGGGAATAGAGGTGAAACAATGAGTAAAAACAGTAAATTGTATAAATCTCAATTAGAAGTTTTTGATGTTTCTACTAACTATAGCCCAGAAGAGGCTATTTCCTTGTTACAGAAGATGCCTCATGTAAAGTTTAATGAAACAGTTGAACTTGCTTTGAAGCTTGGTATTGACCCACGCCAATCGGACCAAAATGTTCGTGGAGCAATAGGTTTACCAAATGGAACTGGGAAAGATGTCAATGTTGTAGTAATTGCTGATGGTGATTCAGCAGAAGCAGCGAAAGCAGCTGGAGCTGATATAGTCGGGTCAGAAGAACTTATCGCAAAAATAAAGGGTGGTTGGTTAGGATTTGATATCTTAATTGCTACACCTGCATTAATGCCTAAGGTTAGACCTTTAGGAAGAGTATTGGGACCAAGAGGTCTTATGCCTAATCCTAAAACTGGAACAGTTACGGATGATACTGACAAAGCAGTTAAAGAAGCTAAAGCAGGAAGAGTTGAGTATAGAGCCGATAAAGGTGGATGTATTCATACTCCTATTGGTAAATTGTCATTTGAAGCAAAAGATCTTAAAGAAAACTTTGAGACTATTTTAAATGCAGTTATAAAAGCAAAACCTGCTGTAGCAAAAGGAACTTATATAGTAAGTGGAACTTTATCTTCTACGATGAGTCCTGGTATCAAGCTTGATTTAAAGTATTTGATAAAGGAGGAATAATCATGAGGATTGAAAAAAAACAACTGGTTAATGACATTGGATGTATGCTAAAAGATAGTTCTTTTGTATATTTCGCAGGTTATAAAGGTTTATCTGTTCAGGCCTTCTCAGATTTGAGAGTCGAATTAGATAAGTCAGAAGCAAAATGTCATGTTTTGAAAAACAGTCTTATTAAAAAAGCTGCAGAGCTAAATAATATAACTGGCGTTTCAGAATTAGAGTTAAAAGATGATACAGCTATTATCATAGGAAATGGTGATGCTGGAGCTGTAGCAAAGGTTTTGAAAAATTTTTCTAAGGAAAATGAATCTTTTTATGCAAAACTAGGTTATTTAGATGGAGAGGTATTGTCAAAAGCTGATGTAATACATATTGCAGATCTTCCTTCAAAAGAAGTATTGCAATCACAATTACTTGGTGTTTTACAAGGTGTACCACGAGGTCTTGTAACTGTTATGAGTGCAAAATTAACATCTATTTTAAATGTTATAAATGCATATAAAGATAAGTTGGAACAATAAAAATTGTTACAAAAATAATAATAATAAATTAATAAATAAATATATGGAGGTTTCTCATCATGTCTGATGAAACAACTAAAGTAGAAGTGTCGGAAGAAATGGAAAAAGTCATTTCTTATATTGAAAATTGTAAGGTATTAGAACTTTCAAAACTTGTAGAAGCATTGGAAGACCGTCTTGGTGTTTCAGCGGCGGCTCCTGTTGCAGCTATTGCTGCAGCTCCTGGTGCTGATGCAGGTGCTGCTGCGGAAGAACAAACAGAATTCGATGTAATTCTTGTTTCTTTCGGAGAGAAAAAAGTTGGCGTAATTAAAGAAGTTAGAGCTATTACAGGTCTAGGTCTTAAAGATGCTAAGGAACTTGTTGAAAGCGCTCCTAAGGCTATCAAGGAAGGAGTTCCTAAAGATGAAGCTGCTAAATTAAAAGAGCAGTTAGAAGCTACTGGAGCAACAGTAGAAGTAAAATAACTATTACTAAAATTTAGTAAAGTATTTGATAAAAGGCGAAGGTGATTTTTCACCTTCGTCCTTTCTTATGTTCAGAGTATTTCCTTTTTAACTATTGATGGTGAATAAATTATGACAGAACGCAAAAATTTCGGAAAATTACAAAATGTTTTAGAAATTCCAGATTTAATTGGAGTTCAAGTGGACTCTTATAAACAATTTTTACAGAAAGATGAACTTCCTAAAAAAAGATCTATAAATGGTCTACAAGAAATTTTTAGTGAAGTTTTCCCTATTAAGAGCTTTAATGAACAAGTAGAATTAGACTTTGAGTCTTATCTTTTGGAAGAACCAAAAATTAAAGAGATTGATTGTATTAAAGATGGGCATACATATAGTGCTCCTTTATATGTGAACTTTCTTTTGAATAAGGGTGGAGAAGTATTAAAGGAGAAAGTATATTTTGGTGAGATCCCCCTAATGACAGAAAGAGGAACATTTGTCATTAATGGAGCAGAACGAGTTATTATTAGTCAATTACATCGTTCTCCAGGTATTTGTTTTGAAAAATCAAGACATACAAGTGGTAGAACATTGTATTCATATAGAATTATTCCTGATCGTGGAACATGGATGGAAGTGCAATTTGATATAAATGACTTAATTTATATATTTTTAGATAGACGAAGACGTAGAAGAAAATTT
The DNA here is from genome assembly GCA_029934175.1 of Victivallales bacterium. GTDB lineage: Bacteria > Verrucomicrobiota > Lentisphaeria > Victivallales > JAUVCU01 > JAOZMT01. Next base: position 7,844 of record JAOZMT010000003.1, read on the forward strand.
TTAGTGACAACATTTTTAAGAGCAATAGGATATGAAACAAATAAAGCTATATTAGGAACAGCATATCATGTAGCTAAATATAAAGTTGCAAAATTACTAAAAGAAGATGATTTGTCAACATATTATACTATAGATGATATTACAACTAAAGAAGGTGCCCTTTTAATAGAAGAAGTAACTTCCTTAAATGAAGCCTTATTAAAAAATATTCATGAAGCAAAAATTAATGAAATTGAATTGGTTCATATTCCAAATGGGGACAATTATCTCATAACATGTTTGCAAAGAGATCCTGTTAGAACTATGGAAGATGCATTAAAAGAAATATATCGTAGAATGCGACCAAGTGATCCTGCTAGTGTGAAAAATTCTAAACAATTATTAGAGAGATTGTTTTTTGATATAAAAAGATATGATTTAGGAATGGTAGGACGACATAAAATAAATGAAAAGTTGGGGCTAGATTTTCCTTTAACAGATAGAACCTTGCATAAAGAAGATGTAATGGGATCAACAATTCAACTCATGAAAATTAGAAATAAAAGCGGAAAAGTTGATGACATTGATCATTTAGGTGCAAGACGAGTAAGAGGGGTTGGAGAGCTTATTCAAAATCATTGTCGAGTTGGTTTGCTAAGAACTGAGAGACTTGTTAGAGAAAAAATGGCATTATTAAATCAAGAAGAAGATAAAATTACTACTGGAAAATTAATTAATCCTAAAGCTTTTTCTGGTGTTGTCCGAGATTTCTTTGCAAGAAACCAATTATCACAATTTATGGATCAAACTAATCCTTTGTCAGAGTTAACAAACAAGAGACGCTTAAGTGCATTAGGTCCTGGAGGATTAAGTCGTGAGCGTGCTGGATTTGAAGTACGAGATGTACATACAAGCCATTATGGCAGAATTTGTCCAATAGAGACTCCAGAGGGTCCAAATATTGGTTTAATTTCCTCACTGGCAGTTTATTCAAAAATAAATAACTATGGATTTATTGAAACACCATATAGAAAAGTGTTAAAAGGTAAAGTTTCCACTGAAATAGAATATTTAACGGCAGATGAAGAGGAAAAATTTGTAATTGCACAAGCAAATGCACTTATTGATGATGAAGGAACATTTATTAATCAATTAGTAATGTGTCGTCATCAAGGAGAATCTCAAGAAAAAAATTCTAATGAAGTTAATTATATGGATGTTTCTCCTAAGCAACTTGTAAGTGCGGCAGCTGGATTAATTCCATTTTTGGAACATGATGATGCAAATAGAGCCTTGATGGGATCAAATATGCAACGCCAAGCTGTACCTCTTATGATTACAGAAGCTCCTTTAGTTGGAACTGGTTTGGAAAAAAAAGTTGCTTGTGATTCAAAATCTGTTTTAGTTTCTAAAACTTCAGGTATTGTAGCTAGCGTAGATTCAAAAGAAGTTTTAATAACAGAAGATGGAAAATGCTTGGAAAGCACAGTGAATCCAGACTATGCAACTTCCTATGCATTAAATAAATATATGAGAAGTAACTCAGGAACTTGCCATAATCAAAAACCTATTGTTAAAACAGGAGATGTTATTGAGGTAGGGACTCCTTTAGCAGATGGAGCTTCAACTGATGGTGGTGAATTGGCTTTAGGTAAAAATGTTATGATTGCATTTATGCCTTGGAATGGTTATAATTTTGAGGATGCAATAGTTATAAGTGAAAAGTTAGTAAAAGAAGATGTTTATACTAGTATTCATATTAACGAATTTGATATTACTGCGCGTGATACAAAATTGGGTCCTGAAGAAATTACTCGTGATATTCCTAATGTTAGTGAAGAATCGTTAAGAAACTTAGGTCCTGACGGAGTTGTTTGTTTAGGAGCGGAAGTTAATCCTGGTGATATTTTAGTAGGAAAAATTACTCCTAAATCGGAAACTGATTTAGCCCCAGAAGAGCGTCTTTTAAGAGCTATTTTTGGAGAAAAAGCAGCAGATGTGAAAGATTCAAGTCTAGTTGTAAGTAGCGGGAAAGGAGGGATTGTAATGGATGTTCGTATTGAATATGCAAAAGATCCTACTAAGAAAAATTTAACAAAGCAAGAGTTGCGTAAGCAAGTAAAATCTATTAAAGATAATAATAAAATGCAATACTTGGAATTAGTTGAAGACTTAAGTGATAGGTTGGCTGATTTTATGCTAGGGTTGAAGATTCCATTTTCAATTTTTGACAAGAGTTCTTCTAAAGAAAACACGGTATTAATATCACATAATAGAAAAGTTTCGTTGACTTCTATCCATAAACTAGCTACTAAGTATTATGCTTTCAGTATGGAAGAGTGCGATATTAAGGATAAAATAATAGAGATTATATCATTGTTTTCACCAAAGTTTGAAGAATTAGCAGTAGCTAAAGAAAAAGCTATAATTGCAATTGAAACTGGAATGGGTGGACAAGATGGAGTAATAAAAAAAGTCAAGGTATATATAGCTTGTAAAAGAAAATTACAGGTTGGAGATAAAATGGCAGGTCGACATGGTAATAAAGGTATTGTTGCTAATATCGTACCTATAGAAGATATGCCGTTTATGCCAGATGGAACGCCAGTTGATATAGTTTTAAACCCACTTGGAGTGCCTAGTCGTATGAATTTGGGACAAGTATTAGAAACTCATTTAGGTTGGGCTGCAAAAATATTAGGTTTCAATGTTGCAACTCCTGTATTTGATGGTATTTCTGAAGAAGAAATTGTTCAAGTTATGGAAGATGCTAATAAAGTGAGAATGGATAACGGGGCGACTGATAAATTTGGATTTAAAATGACTGAAGATGGATATATATTTGATGGTAAAACTGATTTATATGATGGTCAAACAGGAGATAAATTTGATCAAAGAGTTATGGTTGGGCAGATGTATATGCTAAAATTAGACCATTTGATAGCAAATAAAATTCATGCGAGAGCTGTTGGACCTTATTCGCTTGTTACCCAACAACCATTAGGAGGAAAAGCTCAACATGGAGGACAAAGATTTGGAGAAATGGAAGTTTGGGCTCTTGAAGCTTATGGAGCAGCTTATACTCTACAAGAAATGTTAACCATTAAAAGTGATGATATTGCAGGAAGAGCAAGGATTTATGAGTCAATTGTTAAAGGTAAGAATATTTTAAAACCAGGAAGACCTGAATCTTTTAATGTTCTTTTAAAAGAAATGCAAAGTCTTGCTTTAGATGTTCGCACAGTTAAGTAATAATTATATCGGAGGATAAAAAATATGATAGATAATACATATGCATATAAGAAAACATTGGATAAGGAAACAGATTCTTCATTTAGCGCTATTTCAATTAATGTAGCGGCACCTGAAGTAATTCGTTCTTGGAGTTATGGAGAGATAAAAAGTCCAGAAACTATTAATTATAGAAGTTTTAAACCTGAAAAAGGTGGATTGTTTTGCGAGAGAATCTTTGGTCCTACTCGTGATTGGGAATGTAGCTGTGGTAAATATAAGCGAATAAAACATAAAGGCGTTATATGTGATAGATGTGGAGTAGAGGTTACACAATCTAAAGTAAGGCGTGATAGGATGGGGCATATTGATTTAGCTGTTCCTGTATCTCATATATGGTTTTTTAAATGTATGCCTAGTAGATTAGGGTTAATGTTAGATTTAACAGCTAGGGATTTAGAAAAAATTATTTATTATGAGGATTGGGTTGTTACAGATAAAGGAGATACTCCTTTAGAATTGGGGCAACTTTTAACAGATTTAGAATATCGTCAGGCTAGAGATGATTATGGTGATGCTTTTGACTCAGAAATGGGTGCTGCAGCAATTAGACTTTTGTTAGAACAAGTTGATTTAGAAACTGAATTAGAAAATTTAGATGTAGCATTGTCTGCTACAAAAAATAAAGCTATTAGAAAAAAACTTGCAAAGCGTTTACGCTTGGTAGAAGGATTTCTTAGAAGTGGATCAAGACCAGAGTGGATGATAATGGAAGTTTTACCTGTAATTCCTCCTGACTTGCGTCCTTTAGTTCCTTTAGAGGGAGGTCGTTTTGCTACTTCAGATTTAAATGATTTATATAGAAGAGTTATTAATCGTAATAATAGATTAAGAAATTTACTTCAATTAAGAACTCCTGAAGTTATTATACGGAATGAGAAGCGTATGTTGCAAGAAGCTGTAGATGCTTTACTTGATAATGGTCGCCATGGTCGTGCGGTTACTGGTTCTGGAAATAGACCTCTAAAATCATTAAGCGAAATGCTTAAAGGTAAACAAGGGCGTTTTAGACAAAATTTATTAGGTAAAAGGGTTGATTATTCAGGTCGTTCAGTTATTGTTGTAGGTCCAGAATTAAAACTTCATCAATGTGGATTACCTAAAAAAATGGCTTTAACTTTATTTGAACCATTTATAATTCGTCATTTAAAAGGTCGTAATTATGCGCATACTGTTCGTGGTGCAAAAAAATTAATAGAAAAAGGTGATGCAGTTGTATGGGATATTTTAGAAGAAATCACAACAGGTTATCCTATTATGTTGAATCGTGCTCCTACATTACATAGATTAAGTATACAAGCATTTGAACTTGTTTTGATCGAAGGTTCTGCTATTCGTTTACATCCTTTAGTATGTACTGCATACAATGCCGATTTTGACGGAGATCAGATGGCTGTTCATATTCCTTTATCAAGCACTGCACAAATGGAAACTAAGTTATTAATGCTTGCACCTAATAATATATTCTCTCCTTCTAATGGTAAACCTATTACTTCTCCTACTCAAGATATCACATTAGGTGTTTATTACTTGACTCTTGATCCTAAGAAAACTGAAAAAATCAAAACTTTTTTAGGAATTAATGAAGTTATTCTTGCTTTAGATGTTAAAAGTATTCATATTCATGATGCTATAAGAATTCCTAATCCAGACTTTGGAAAAGAAACATTATGGGGTGATAGTGAATGTAAATTTATAGAAACAACGGCTGGAAGGTTAATTTTCTCTCAAATTTGGGAAGATTCTTTAGGTTTTTATAACAAAATTGCAAAGAAAAAAGAGCTAGGTATTTTAATTAGTGATGCTTATGCAAATATAGGTCATGATTTGACAGTTAAATTATTAGATGATTTGAAAAATATTGGTTATAAATATGCAACAATTGCAGGATACTCAATATCTATTGCTGATTTAGTTATTCCAGGAAATAAAAAAGAGCATATCGAATTAGCTAGAAAAGATCTTAAAAAAATTAACTCTCAATATCAAAAAGGTGTATTGACGGATGGAGAAAGATATAATAAAGTTATTGATATATGGACTAAAACTAGTAGTAATGTTGCACAAGAATTGTTTGACTATCTCGAAGAAAATTTAGAACATTCAACATCTATGAATCCAGTTTTTGCAATGTTAGACTCTGGCGCTCGTGGAAGTAAAGATCAAATTCGACAACTTGCTGGAATGCGTGGATTAATGGCTAAGCCATCTGGAGAAATTATAGAAAGACCTATTATTTCTAACTTTAGAGAAGGTTTAAGTGTATTGGAATACTTTATATCAAGTCATGGAGCTAGAAAAGGTTTAGCTGATACTGCATTAAAAACAGCAGACTCTGGATATATGACAAGAAAATTGGTCGATGTATCTCAAGATATTATATGCTGTGGTGATGATTGTGATACTTTACAAGGAGTAAAGGTATCTTCTATATTGGAGGGGGATGAAATTGTAATTCCATTAAAAGATAGAATTTTTGGTCGTTATTTAGCTGAAGATGTTGTCGATCCTAAATATAAGAGAAAGCGTAAAATTTTATCTGCGGGTGAATATATTACACCTGAATTAGCAAAGTTAATTGAAAGTAAAGGCGTAAATGAGGTCGTTGTTCGTTCTCCTTTAACTTGTGAATTGGATAGAGGTATTTGTATTAAATGTTATGGTAAAAATTTGGCTACGGATAGATTAGCAGAGCGTGGAGATGCTCTTGGTATTATAGCTGCACAGTCAATTGGAGAGCCTGGAACTCAATTAACAATGAGGACATTCCATATTGGAGGAACTGCATCTTCAGCATATAAACAACCAGTTATAACAGCAAGAAATGCGGGTATAATTAAACTGGAACATGTTAGAACGGTTACAAATGAAAAAGGTGAAGTTGTTGTTGTTAACCAAAGTGGATTTGTTAAAATTGTTAATAATGATGCTTTAGAAATTGATAAATATGAATTGGAACAGGGTGCAATTTTATTGAAAACTGAAGGTCAAAAAATTCAGAAAAATATTCAGATTGCAAAATGGGACCCGAGTAATATTCCAATAATTGTAGAGGAAGATGGGCATATAGAATTTCAGGATCTTATTGAAGGGTTAACTTTTAGTAGAATCAAGCGTGGTGGAATTGAAGAAAATATGGTTCTTGAACATCGTGATGAATTACATCCTGAAATTTTGATAAAAGATAAAGAGGGCAATATTATAGCTAACTATCCTTTACCAGCAGGTGCCTTGTTGATGATTTCAGAAGGAGATCATGTTAAAGAGGGAATTACAATAGCAAGGGTTCCAAGACAGGCATCTAAAAATAAAGATATTATAGGAGGATTACCTCGTGTATCTGAATTGTTTGAAGCTAGAATTCCTAAAGAAATTGCAGAACTTGCAAAAATTGATGGAACTATTGAAATAGGGAAAACTGTTAGAAATAAAAGGCAAGTTATAATTCATGATTTAGAGGGACAAGATACAGAAGAGCATTTTATCCCATTAAGTAAACATTTGATTATAGGCAAAGGTGATTTTGTTCGTAAGGGGCAGAAACTAACTGATGGTAATCCTCTGTTACAGGACTTGTTAAAAATTTGTGGAATGCATACTTTACTGAAATATATAGTTGAGGAAGTTCAGCTTGTATATAGAGGACAAGGTGTTGAAATTAATGATAAGCATATTGAAGTAATTGTGCGTCAAATGCTTCAAAAAGTAGTTATAACAAAGCCTGGAGATTCAAATTATTTGGTAGGAGAGGAGATTGATAAAATAGAGTTTAGAAAATTAAATCAAACTTTAAGAAAAACTGGACAGCAGTTGTCAGAAGCAGAACCTATATTATTAGGTATAACAAAATCTTCGTTATCAACAGAAAGTTTTATATCTTCGGCATCTTTTCAAGATACTACACGAATTCTTACAGAAGCTGCAACACTAGGAAAGATTGACAATCTTACTGGTTTTAAAGAAAATGTAATTACAGGTCAATTAATTCCAGCTGGAACTGGGACTGAAGAAATACAGTCTTTAGAAATTGTGAAATTAGGAGAAGAAATAGAGGATACTTCAAATGGTGAAGAATATGATGATATTCAACCTGAAACATTTGAAGAATTACAAGCAATGGCTATAAAAGCTTCAAATCTAATAGAAAATAATCAATAGAGTTTCTTATATTAATAATATAAATATATAAAATATTTTGAAAAAAATTTGTAATTTTAGAAAAAGATGTTAAATTATTTAACTATTTGAGTGTAATGGTATCAAGTTTAAGGCTTGATAAAATTTAGTTTTAATTAATTATATAAAATAAAAACATATAAAAAAAGGTAGGTAAAATGCCAACAATTAATCAGTTAATACGTCATGGGCGTAAAAGAAAAGTAAAAAAAAGTAAGTCAAGGGCATTAGATGCTTGCCCACAACGGCGTGGTGTTTGTCTTCAAGTTACAACACGAACTCCTAAAAAACCTAACTCTGCAATGAGAAAAGTTGCTAGGGTTAGATTGACTAATGGAAATGAAATCAATGCTTATATTGGTGGAGAAGGTCATAATCTACAGGAACATTCAGTTGTTTTAGTAAAAGGTGGTCGTGTTCGTGATCTTCCTGGAGTTCGTTATCATGTAGTTCGTGGAGCTCTTGATAGTGTAGGTGTTGATGGTAGAAAACAAGCTCGTTCGAAATATGGTGCAAAAAAAGAAAAAGGGAAATAAAAAATGAGAAGAAGAAGACCAGAAAAAAGAGAAATTATTCCAGATGTTGAATATAATAGTGAATTAGTTGCAAAACTTATTAATACAATTATGTTGAAAGGTAAAAAATCAACTGCTAAAAAAATAGTATATAGCGCATTTGAAGTAATAAAATCTAAGAAAAAAAATATTGATCCACTTGAAGTATTTATTCAAGCAATTGAAAATATTAAACCTAAATTGGAAGTTAAAAGTCGTCGGGTTGGAGGTGCAACTTATCAAGTTCCTGTAGAAGTGTCTACTGATAGACAGGTCGCATTAGCGTTAAGATGGATGTCTGATTATTCAAAAGCAAAGAAAGGAAAGTCAATGAGTTCTTCATTAGCGACTGAGATATTAGATGCATTTGAAAACACGGGATCTTCTGTAAAGAAAAAAGATGAAATTCATAAAATGGCTCAAGCTAATAAAGCTTTCGCTCATTTTAGATGGTAATCACAATAACGGAGTTTGATTTTAATTATGTCTAAAGATAAAAAATATAGTGAAGCTGAAGGTAGAAAATTTCCTCTTAAGCAAGTGAGAAATATTGGTATTATGGCTCATATTGATGCAGGTAAAACTACATTAAGTGAAAGAATTTTATATTATACTGGAGTTAATTATAAAATAGGTGAAGTTCATGAAGGTAATGCTACCATGGATTGGATGGAACAAGAACAAGAGCGTGGTATTACTATTACATCTGCTGCAACAACATGTGATTGGAAAGGAAATAAAATTAATATTATAGATACTCCTGGTCATGTTGATTTCACTGCTGAAGTAGAGCGTTCTTTACGAGTTCTTGATGGTGCTGTTTCTGTTTTTTGTGCTGTAGGTGGAGTTCAACCACAAACTGAAACTGTTTGGAGACAAGCAAAAAAATACGATGTTCCTATTATAGCTTTTGTTAATAAAATGGATAGAATTGGTGCTGATTTTGATAAGGTTGTAAAAGATATGCGTAATAAGTTAAAAGCTACCGCTGTCCCTTTGCAAGTCCCTATTGGTGCTGAAGCAGAATTTGATGGAGTTATTGATCTTGTTGAAGAAAATGCTATCATTTTTGTTGGAGATGAGTTTGGTGCTGAAATGAACATCGAAGAAATTCCTGCAGATTATAAAGAAGCTGCTACTGAGGCTAGGCATTATTTAATTGAGTGCTTGGCGGAAGTTGATGAAGAGATAATGGAATTATTTCTAGAAGATAAAATTCCTGATATTGATATGATAAAAAAGGCTATTCGTGTCGCAACAATTGCTAACGATATAATTCCTGTTATGTGTGGAACAGCATTTAAGAATAAAGGAGTTCAACCTCTGCTTGATGCAGTTAATGCTTACATGCCATCTCCTGTTGATGTATGGGAGATTAAAGGCACAGACCCTTCAACAGAGGAACCAATGACTAGACACTGTGGTGATGATGAACCATTTTCTGCTTTAGTTTTTAAAATAATGAATGATCCTTATGTTGGTAAATTAACATATTTCCGTGTTTATTCAGGAACTGCTGAAAAAGGAATGAGTGTTTTTTCTCCAAGAACAAGAAAGCGTGAAAGGCTTGGTCGTATTTTACAAATGCATGCAAATTCTCGTGAAGAAATGGATGTGATGTATAGTGGAGATATTGGTGCTGCAGTAGGTTTAAGAAATGTTACAACTGGTGATACTATTTGTTGTGAAAAAAATCAAATTGTTTTAGAATCTATGAATTTCCCAGAACCTGTAATTGCTATTGCTGTAGAGCCAAAAACTCAAGCTGATCGTGATAAACTTTACACTGCTCTTGGTCATTTATCTGATGAGGATCCAACATTTAATGTTAGAAGTGATGAAGAAACAGGACAAACAATTATATCTGGTATGGGAGAATTACATTTAGATATTATTGTTGATAGATTATTTCGTGAATTTAAAGTTGAGGCTAATACAGGCAAACCTGAAGTTTCATATAGAGAATATATATCACAAAATTCAGATGCTAATGCTAAATTTGTTAGACAATCTGGAGGTCGTGGTCAATATGGTCATGTTGTGATAGAATTAACAACAAAAGAGCGTGGTCATGGAGTGACTGTTGAAAGTAAAGTTGTAGGTGGAAATATTCCTAAAGAGTATATCAAACCTGCTATAGCTGGAATTAAAGAAGCTGCTGCAACTGGTGTGGTTGCTGGATATCCTGTTATAGACTTTCATGTTGATATCATTGATGGTTCTTTTCATGCAGTAGATTCGTCTGAAATGGCTTTCAAAATTGCAGGATCTATGGCTTTTAAGGAAGCCGCTTTAAAAGCTGGTGTTCAAATTTTAGAACCCATAATGAAAATGGAGATTACAACTCCTGATGATCATATGGGAGATATTATAGGAGATATTACAAGTCGTCGTGGAACTATTGGTGAAATAGATTCACAAGATGATGCTACTCGTATTACTGCAAATACACCTCTTTCTGAGTTGTTTGGGTATGCGACAGCTGTTCGATCTTTATCAAGAGGTAGAGCTTCTTATTCAATGGAACCATCACATTTTGATACTGTTCCAAAAAATGTTCAAGAAAAAATAGTGGAGAAAAAATAAATTATGTCTAAATTATCAAAACAAAGAATCAGGATTAGTTTAAAAGCTTACGATCATAGGATTTTAGATCAATCAACAGTTCAAATTTTAAATACGGCAAAGAGATCTGGCTCAATGATAGCTGGACCTATTCCTATGCCTACAAAGATGGAGCGATTTACTGTTAATCGTTCACCACATGTGAATAAAAAATCAATGGAGCAATTTGAAATTAGAACCCATAAGCGTATGATGGATATTCTTGATCCAACAACTAAAACAGTTGATGAATTAAAGAAACTAAACCTTCCTGCTGGAGTAGATATTTCAATAAAAATTGGTGTGTAGTCTAAAAAAGATTAGATTTAAAAACTAAATGACTTAGTTTTAATATAAACAAACACGATACCTATGCTGTAAACCGGTTTCAGTAAGTATTGTAAGGAGAATTAATTATGAAAAGAATAATCGGTAAAAAAATCGGGATGACTCAAGTCTACGATGAACAGGGAGTTTTAACTCCAGTTACTGTTCTTCAAGCTGGACCATGTGTTGTTCTTGATATTATGACAGAAGAGAGAGATGGTTACTCAGCTGTTCAATTGGGGTTTGGTAGTAAGAAAGCTAAAAATACTACAAAAGCTATTATTGGACATTGTGCTAAATCAGGAAATGGTGAAAAACCATCTTCAAAAATTAGTGAGTTCCGTTTAGATTCTGTAGATGGAATTGAATTAGGAGCTGAGATTACGGCGAAAAACTTTACGGTAGGAGAATACTTAGATGTTTCTGGAACTGTTAAAGGTCGTGGATTTCAAGGTGTTGTAAAACGCTATAATTTTGGTGGTGGTCGCTATAGTCATGGTGGAGGCTGGAAAAGAAAACCAGGTTCTATTGGGCAATGTGAATTTCCTGGTCGTGTTGATAAAGGCAAAAAAATGCCTGGTCAAATGGGTAATGTTAAGAGAACTATTCAAAATCTTAATATTGTTAGAATAGATGAAGATAAAAATTTAATTTTTGTTAAAGGTGCTGTTCCTGGATGTAATGGTGGAACACTTTTAATTAGAAGTGCAAAGAAAAAATAAGAAGGTGAAATATGTCAAAAAAATTTGATATTTTAAATGTTAAAGGCACTTCTGTCGGAGAATTTGAATTAGAAGATGCTTTTATTGAGTTAGAGCGTGGTGAACAAGCTGTTCATGATACTGTTGTTGCATATAACGCAGGAATGAGAGCTGGTACTGCCTCAACTAAAACTCGTGCAGAAGTTCGTGGTGGTGGAGCTAAACCTTTTAAACAAAAAGGTTTAGGTAGAGCTCGTAGTGGTAGTATCAGAAATCCTATTTGGACTGGTGGTGGTATCATTTTTGGACCAAAACCTAGAAGTTATGCTAAAAAAGTTAATAAAAAAGTTAGAAGACTTGCATTGAAAAGAGCTTTTTCTGAAAGACTTGATGCTGTCACTGTAATTGATGAATTATCTTTAGATGATCATAAAACGAAATCTTTGAAAACTATAATAGATACTTTAGGTGCAAAAAGAAAAGTTTTATTAGTTGTAAAAGAATACCAAGATAATGTATTATTGGCAGCTGGAAATATAGATAATTTATTTTATATAAAATCTGCATCGGTCAATGTATATCAATTATTAAATCATAAAGATATTATCATAACTAAAGAAGCACTTGATGAGTTAATTACTCGTTTCGCTTAAGGGAGAAATATAAAATGAAAAATGAATATGATATTATAGATACTGTTTTGGTTTCTGATAAGAATGATTATCTTATGGAAGAAGAAAATAAGTATGTTTTTAAGGTAAGTGTTGATGCTAATAAAATTGAAGTTAGAAAAGCTATTGAGAAGTTATTTGATGTCAAGGTTGTTAGTGTTAATATTATGAATTATGCTGGAAAACTTAAACGAGCTGGAAGAAGCCCTAAAATGGGTCGTAGAGCCAATTGGAAAAAAGCAATTGTCACTTTACATGAAGAATCTTCTATAGATGTTTATTAAGATAGGGGATAAATAAAATGGGAATAAAAAGTTATAAACCAACAACGCCAAGTCGTAGAAATATGACTGTTTCGGATTATTCTGAAATTACTTCAACAACGCCAGAAAAATCTTTAGTTGTAGGAACTAAATCAACTGGAGGTCGTAATAATTTAGGTCGTATTACAACTCGTTTTCGTGGTGGAGGTAACAAGCGTCGTTATCGTTCTATTGATTTTAAACGCAATAAAGACGATATTCCGGCTACTGTAAATAGTATTGAGTATGATCCAAATAGAACTGCAAATATAGCATTATTATTTTATGCAGATGGAGAAAAAAGATATATTATTGCACCTATTGGATTATCGGTAGGTGATAAAGTTATGAGTGGTGTTAATGCTGAGATTAAACCAGGGAATTCTTTGAAAATAAAAGATATTCCAGTTGGAGTTAATATTCATGCAATTGAAATGAATGCTGGACATGGAGCTAAATTAGTTCGTTCTGCTGGTGAATCTGCTATTTTACGATCAAAAGATGGTAAATATGCTCAAATTAAACTACCAAGTGGAGAAGTTAGGTTAATAAATCCTGAGTGTAGAGCTACAGTTGGTCAAGTTGGAAATTTAGATCATTCTAAAATTAAACTTGGAAAAGCTGGGAAAAAGCGCTATTTAGGAAAAAGACCACATGTTCGTGGAGTTGTTATGAATCCACATGATCATCCAATGGGTGGTGGTGAAGGTAAAACTAGTGGTGGAGGACATCCTCAATCACCATGGGGACAACTTGCAAAAGGTAAGAAAACTCGTAATAAGAAGAAAGCTTCAAGTAAGTTTATTGTAGAAAGGAGGAAAAAGTAAATGCCTAGATCAGTAAAAAAAGGTCCTTTTATAGATGACCATCTAATGAAAAAAGTAGATAAAATGAATAGTTCAGGAACTAAAAAGCCTATAAAAACTTGGTCTCGTCGTTCAATGGTAATTCCAGATTTTGTAGGGCACACATTTGAAGTGCATAACGGTAAATCTTTTACTACTGTTTTTGTATCTGAGAATATGGTCGGTCATAAGTTAGGAGAATTTTCTCTAACTCGTGTTCATAAGAGCCATGGTGTTATTAGTGGTAAATAATCACTTTTAATTTATTCAAAAGCATTTATCTGTTACAGGTAAATGCTTTTTTTTTGCTTGTTAGGTAAGCTTTAATTATAGAAACTAAAGCAAAATTATTCCCAAATGGTAAGCGTCAATTAAGTAAAAGAAATAAAATAAAAATTTGATTTTTTTCCAATTATGAGGTAAAAGTTCAGAAAATTGTTCTATTGGGGTATTATTATACTGTGAACGGTTGAAAAATATACTTTTTGAAAGATGATAACAATTGCTATT
>JAOZMT010000106.1:0-5131 GCA_029934175.1 Victivallales bacterium
TAATCCAAAATCCAATAATCCATAAGTTGCAAGCTTAAGGTCATCTAAAAATCCAAAGTATTCTATTTTCTACGGCTCGTGTGCTTAGAGCCTATATTCTACGAATAAAGATACCAGTTAAAAGAGATATAATTGCGAATATTGCAAAATAATTTTCTATTGATTTAGATGATGATTCACTTTTTATTTGTAAATTTGAATTGTTTGAATTATTTAAAATAGTTGGAGGTTTACTAGATAAAAGATATTCTTTTGGATAATTAACAGAATATTTAATATTTTTCATATTATTGTTTGTTTTATCATTTAAAAAGATAGAATGTATACCTATTTCTGGTTTATCTATTATTGATTCATAACGACCTAATCCAACCTCTTTTATTTTTATCTTTTCTGAATTACCATAACTATTTTTTATAGAACCATCCCAACTTATTTTATTGATAGGAAAACCATTATCATCTTTGCATAATAAATTAATTTTAATTTTAGAACCTTCTTCGGAAATAGTTTCTATTATACTTGTAGAAGCATCTTTTTTGATAATTGATCTAATTATCTGACTCCATAATTTCCCAAAGTTATTCCATTCCAACCATTCAGAAGCCCATTGTTCTGTTATATCAGATGTAAATGCAATCGATTTCCCAAGTCCAAAACGCCCGAAAGCAAGAAGCGGGTCTCCTTGTTCAGTAATTAATTGAACCTTTGCTGTTGGTTTTACTTTTGTCATAACATATCCAAGTAAATATGGAGCATCATTCAAATCAATTGATTCTAAATAATCTGTTTCGGATATTTTTATAGGAATAAAAGGTTCTTCTTTTATTGCAGAACGAGATGCTTCCATTGTTTCCTTTGTAAAAATCCGTGGGACAGAAGATGCATCATTTGTTTCATAATACCTTCCTCCGCCAATTTCTGCAATACGATTTAATAATTCCCTTGCAGAACCTTGTCCTAAAGCAACAGATGAAACAGTCATTGATAAATCTGACATTTCTTCTGCTAAACCTTCAAAATCTCCACCAGAACTTTGACCATCAGTTAAAAGAATCATGTGTTTTATTTTTGCAGAAGTTTCTTCTAATAACTCTTTTCCTTTTAACATTGCAGGATACATATTAGTTCCACCCCCTGCCCCAATCATATCAATAGAATTTTCTATTTGTGAAGTATTGATAGCAGATATCATATCACACATAACTTTAGGTTGACCATCAAATGCGATAACCGCAATTTTATCTCTTTGAGTTAGTAATTCAACTGCGGCTTTCGCAGCTTGCCTTGCCAAAGCAATAGGTT
This sequence comes from Victivallales bacterium, assembly GCA_029934175.1. GTDB lineage: Bacteria > Verrucomicrobiota > Lentisphaeria > Victivallales > JAUVCU01 > JAOZMT01. Next base: position 1,306 of record JAOZMT010000106.1, read on the forward strand.
GTCCACCCATACTTCCAGATTTATCAATTACAAGAGCCATTGCCATAGACGGTTGCTCTTTCTCTTTTTCATATCTTGAAACAACAGGTAAAACATCTTCTACTTCGGTTTTATAATATCCACCTAATCCAAAACTATTTTCAGAGCCAGTCATTATTAATCCTCTTCCAAAATCCATAACATATTTTTTTAATGCACTCATTTGTCTTGGAGTTAAATGAACAGCTGGAATATTAGCAAGAATAATAGCATCAAATTCTAGCATTTCAGTTATTGTTTCAGGTAATCCAAATTTACCACGAGTTTCAATTTCAATATCTTGTTTAGCTAATATCTTTTTAAATGATTTTAATTTTCTTGGCTTTTCATGTAACGCTAAAACTTTAACAACTCCTCTTAAATTTAAAGAACAAGAAGCCTTATTATTAATTAAAAAATGGTCAACGGCAGGAACTATTTCAACACTCCAAACCGAGGAGCATTCTTTTTTCATAACAAAATCTGAACTCAATTCTTTTATTTTATTTTTCTTTAACTTGATAGGAATTTCTTTAAATACCACTCCATTATTTACAAATTTAAGTTTAGCATTCATATTTTTATTACTTGTCATTTTTGCAGTAAACCTAACTTTTTCACCATAAAAAGCATTTTTTGTATTAGGTATAAAAGATACAATAGAAGCTTCTGGATATGATATTTTTTTTATTTTTTCAAACTTAAGTTCAATCTTATCATTTTTTAAAGTGTTAACTGTTTTTTCAATATTTCCTATTGTTTCACAACCATCTGAATATAGATATATTATTTTCTTTTTATCGGCAGGGAAAGCCATTCTAACAGCAAGTAAAGATGATGATATTTTACTTTCTTTACGAAATTCATCATCTGTAAAATTGGTTTTTAATAAATCTATTTTTTTCTCTAGTTCTAAAATGGAAGAGCGTTTAACTTCATTTGCAAAATAAAAGAGCGAGTGAGAATCACCTTTATTAAGCTTTGCGATTTTCGCACGAATATCTTTGCATTTTTCTTTAACAGAATCAAGGTCTATAGATTCAGATAAATCGACTAAGAAAATCGTATGTAAATCTTTTGATATTCTTTGATAAAATGGACGAGATAAAGCTAAAATCAACAAAACAATTCCTACTGCTCTAAGTATAAAAGAGAGTAGTTTTAATTTAGGAGTTCTATTAACAAGCGAGCGTTTAAAATATATAATTAGCGGAACAAGCAATAAAAGAAAATATAGATATTGATTTGTAATTATTCCCATTATCCCACCTTCCTTTTATGATATAAAATAGATTCAAGGGTTAAAAGAATAAGAGCTAAAATATATAAAAAGATAGACAATGGTTTTTCATCTTTAATAGGTTTTATAGTTTCTTTAAATTTAGAATTATTCAAATTTGATTCATTCTCATTTAATAATGAAGTCGCATAAATTTTATTATTATTGTTATTAAAACCAATATTTTGCAAATATTTTCCATTTGAAATAATATAATCTCCTGTTTTATATGTGTTTTTAATCTCTTCTTTAAATATTAAATCCTTCGATGCCGAATATAATAATATGGGAAAATATAAATTTAAAAAGAACTCATTTTTTTCAGGATTAATATTAATAACGAAAGCATTTTGATTCTCAACTTTAGTTTTATATATTAATGGAATACCATCGATAGTTTCCAAAATTACAATTGCATTTTCTGGTGGAATTATTTTTTTTATATTACCAAAAACTATATTTTCAAAATTCATAAACTTTGTAATAGAATGTTCTTTTAATAAAAGTTTATATCCCAAATATTCCTGTTCGCCTTCTATTTTATCCCAAAACTTAGATTTCCCTGATGGATTAAATATAATGTGATTCTTAGAAAAGATTTTATTCTCATTATTTGTCGAAAGTAAAATATCTTCGCCATTTTTTACTAACTGCATTCTTTCAGATATTCCATCAAATGCCTTAATACATTTTTCAAAGAAAAATTCATTTTCAGCTAAATCATTAAGTTTAATATTAATATTTCTTTGCTCAGGTAAAAATGCATAGGCTTTATTATCAGCTATAAAAGCATCTTTTTTATCTATGTTAAGAATATATTTCCCAGCAGTATTAATATCTATCTCATAAATTTGAGATTTATTAACTCCTGGAACAACTGTAACAGGACATATTTTCACAATATTATCAATAGAATTATGCGATAAAATAATATCAATTTCAACACTTTTTTTATTGGAAGAGGTTATTTGAAAATAAAGCTTAATTCCATCTTTTGTAACACTTCTAGCAATATCAAAAGCAGTTATTCCAATATTATTAATAGGTTCTCCAATTTTTAATAATTCCATAAACTCAAGAGCCTTTTCTTGTTTATAAAAAGAACCATCTGTAAGAAAAATAGTTCTGCTATTTTTCAGAAATTCTTTATTGCTTTTTAGCGATAAAAGTTGTTCTGTTTTTAGAGGCAATGAAGTTTGTTTAATTTTTTCTAATGCTTTTAAAAGAACCTTTTGATTATCTGTTTTATTAACTAAAACATTAAAGTCGTTTGCGACAGTCGCAATTATTACTCTTTGATTTTGAGATATATTTTTTATAATATTTTCAGCACGCTTTTTTGCATTATCTAACCTAGATATTTTATTCTCTACAGCTCCCATACTTGCACTATTATCAAAAATTAAAAGAAGGTCTTTTTTATCTTTTACATTAGATAAAGTTGGACGAGATAAAGCTAAAATGATTAAAATTACCGCTAACATCATAAGTAAAAAACTAATTAAATCTCTTAGTCGTTTAAATAATTTTGATGATTTTTTTTCGTTAAAAATTTCATCCCATAAAAACAACAACGAAGTATGATGATTTTCTGGTCTAACTTTAAGAAAATAAATAGCAGCTAGAGGAATTAATGAAATAAGCCACCATAAAGCACTCGGATTAAGAAATGTCATGAAACTAATCCTCCGCGTCGTAAAATATTTTGAATAACATTTTCAAAAGGAACTTCTGTATCTGTTTGAATTAATCCAATTCCATTTTTAGCACACTCTTTTTTTACATTCAAATTCCAATCTTCAACTTTTTTTGCGAACTTTGCAGCTTCTACTGGACCAATAGTAAATTTTTCTTTCCGTTTTGTTTCTTCACATTCTAATTCCACATCTCCGCGAACATCGCAACTCAATTCTTTTTTATCAAGAACCTGAATTGCAAACACCTCATGTTTTGACCAAGATAAATAATTCAATGCTTTTGAATATCCATCAGGAACAAAAAAATCTGATAATAAAACACAAACACCAGGTTTTTTATGTCTTGCTTGAAATATTTTTAATGACTCTGAAAAAAGAGTATTATTCCCAACAGTTTTTGCATTTTCTAAAGCATTAAGCATAGGAAAAATTTTACCTCTTCCGTGACTTGGTTCTAAAATAGTGTGAAGAGTATCAGAAATACCATAAATAGCCAACTTATCAAGATTATTTAAAGCAATATAACTTATAGCTGCTGCTAATTTTTTAGCATATAATAATTTTGTTTGCATAGATGGACTTAAATCTAAAATAATATAAATTGAAACATCTTCTTCTAATTCAAAAAGCTTAACAACTAAGTTCTCCAACCTAGCATAAATATTCCAATCAATATTACGATAATCATCTCCTAAAGAATATTCTGCATAATCCGCAAAATTAATACCGCTACCTTTCTTTTTTGTCTTTCTATCTGCTTTTAAGTTCCCACTTACAACTCTTTTCGCAAGTAAAGAAAGCAACTCAAGCTGTTTTATGAATTGGGAACCAG
>JAOZMT010000106.1:5231-7016 GCA_029934175.1 Victivallales bacterium
TAGCAGTGAGCAGTCACCAGTTAGCAGAGAGCAGTTATCTGTTTTTTTTATCATTTTATTTTTCATTATTGATTCTTGTTGTTTTAAGAATTGAGAATAATATTTTACTTATTTCTTCTGTATCAATATTTATACTTTCAAAATCTTGTTTTGTTATATAATTGGTATCTTTTAATAAATTTAACCAATATTTTGTTTCTTGACATTCTTTATACGAAATTGAAACTTTTGCAGAAAAATCTGCATTTGATATTGCTCCATCAGCTTCAGCTAAGTTTGCTCCAATAGATGTTCCACATCTTAATAATTGTTTTGATAAAATATACTCCTTCTTTTCTGTTTGTAAATATTGACAACATTTTACAATTCTAATTGCAAAAGCATAAGATTTATCAAATGCAATACTTTTATTATTAAACATAATTACTCCTTAATTATTACTGCTTACTGGTTACTGCTTACTGCTTACTGCTTACTGCTAACTGCTAACTGCTAACTGCTTAATGATATTTGTTACAATTTCATCTCTTGTGATACCTTCTGCTTCTCCTTCAAAACTCAAAATCAATCTATGTCTTAATGCGTGAACCGCAACGCTATTTATATCTTCTTTTGATACATGGAAACGATTATCAAGAATAGCAACAATACGAGAAGCTAATAAAATTGCTTGAGCAGCACGAGGCGATGCACCATATCTAACATATTTTTTAACATCCTCAGAAGAAGTTTCTTTTTCAGGATGTGTTGCAGTTACAATTTGAATTAAATAATCTTTTACATTATCAGCAATTGGAACTTCTCTGGCAACCATTCCCATTTCAAGAATAGTTCCTCCATCTGTGACAGCTTTAATTTCTGGTTGCGAATTGCCTGTTGTTCTATCTAAAATTGCGGCAAAATCATTATGTTCAGGCATTTTAACATTTAATTTAAAGAAAAATCTATCTAATTGAGCTTCTGGCAATGGATATGTTCCGTCCATTTCCAAAGGATTTTGCGTAGCAAGCACAAAATAAGGTAAATCAAGTTGATGTGTAGTATTTGCAACAGTAACAGTTTTTTCTTGCATAGTTTCAAGAAGAGCCGATTGTGTTTTAGGAGTAGCTCGATTAATCTCATCAGCTAATAAAATATTTGTAAAAATAGGTCCTTTTTGAAAAACAAAAACCTTTTCATCGCCCTTATCAATAAGAATATTCGTTCCTAAAATATCAGCAGGTAATAAATCAGGAGTAAACTGTATTCTTTTAAAATTCAAATGTAAAACTTTTGATACAGTATTTACTAATGCAGTTTTTCCTAACCCAGGAACACCTTCAAGTAAAACATGCCCACCTGCGACAATCGCAATGAGAACTTTTTCAACAATATCTTCTTGACCTACAATAAATTTACCAATTTCATCTTTTAATAAATTGAATGTTTTTCTAAACTTTTCAACAGCATCTTGCACCTCTTCTGGACTTTCTAATACATTTGTTTGTTCCATCTATATCTCCTTTATTTATATCTTTTATATTTACCCTCTGCACTTCGCACTGGACTAGCAATCTATATGTTAACTAATTTAAATAAGAAATATACCATGTTTTTCAAAAAAAACTAATAAAAACTATAATTAATTTCAATAAAACATCTGAAAAACTTACTATTTTTATTTTTTACATTTTTCTAAATATTTCAAAAAATAGATGCCTAAAAACAGTATTTATTGTTATGCTCTAAGGACACGAGCCGTAAGCAAGGAAAATAGAAAACACTGGATTTTCAGATGACCTTAAG
>JAOZMT010000107.1 GCA_029934175.1 Victivallales bacterium
TCTAAAGTATCAGCATTTTTACGAGCTTCGCAGAACATCCAATTTAGAATATTTAAGACTTTATTCAAGAAAAGAGGAGCACTGATTGAATTTGAATCAATAGTAAAAATTTTATTTTTTAATACTCCAAATTTCCATAGTTCTCCAGTTGAAACTAAACCATAAATAGGAATATCTTCATTATCATTTAACTTCTGAGCTGCAATCATTTCAGCAGAAACTTGAGCCCATCCTTGAACAAAATCATCTTTTTTAGCTTCGCCTAAACAAACAACAGGAGTTGTCCACATACTAGCACCTTTTGAAATTAATGGAGCTAAAAAATAATCGGGGACTCCATTTAGTCCAATATTTTTATCATATTCTAATTTACAATGCGAAAAAAGAGGCAAATTGTTTTTTCTTGCGACATCCGCAAGAATAGGTCTTAAAATAGCTTCACAAATAACAATCTCGTTAATAAAATTTTTCATATTAGCAAAATCTTCTCGTATGTTTGCCTCGGTTACTTCAGCCATCTTATATTCTTTTTCTTGAACAAACGAATCATATTCATACATATAGTCAAAAATTTTACAAACTTCATTTATATCTTCATAACTTGAATATGTTCTAAATTTTTCTTTATTTTCTTCACACATAATATACTCCTTTTGCGTTTTATGCAATTTATTTATTTTTATTATTTTTTAATTCTTCTAAAGTATCAGCATTTTTGCGCGCTTCGCAGAACATCCAATTTAGAATATTTAAAACTTCATCAAGTTGCCCCGGAGCAGAATAAAAATTTGAATCAATAGTAAATGTTTTATTTTTCAAAACTCCAAACTGCCAACTTCTCCCAGTTGAGACTAAACCATAAATAGGAACATCTTCATTATTATTTAATTTTTGTGCAGCAATCATTTCAGCAGAAACTTGTCCCCAGCCTCTATCAAAATTATCTTTTTTAGCTTCTCCTAAACACACAACGGGAGTTCCAAATTTTCTTCCATTCTCCATAATTGAAGAAGCTAGAAAATAATCAGGTTCTCCACTTAATCCCATCTTCTTATTATATTCAAATTTTATATGAGACCATAAAAGAATTTCATTTTCCCTTGCAACTTCCGCTAATATTGGTCTAATAAAACATTCACAAATCACAAATTCATTAACGAAGTTTCTTAAATCTCCAAAATCATCGCGTAAGGTCATATTGACATGCTCATTTAAAATGAATTCTTTTTCTTCTACAAAACGATTACAAGTATATATATAATCAAATATCTCACATACCTCATCTATATCCTCATAACTCGAATAAGTTCTAAATTTTTCTTCACACATAATTTCTCCTTTGCGTTTTATGCAATTTATTTATCTTTTTTCAATTTTTCTAAAGTATCAGCATTTTTGCGAGCTTCGCAGAACATCCAATTTAGAATATTTAAAACTTTATCAAGTTGCCCTGGGGCTGCAAAAGAAGTTGAATCAATAGTAAATATTTTATTTTTTAAAAATCCAAACTGCCAAGTTTTTCCTGTTGAAACAAGCCCATAAATAGGTATTTCTTCCTGCCCATTCAATTTTTGAGCAGCAATCATTTCAGCTCCAACTTGCCCCCATCCTCTATCAAAATTGTCTTTTTTAGCTTCTCCTAAACATACAACAGGCGTTGTGAATCTTTTACTTCCTTTAACTCTAGCTGGAGCTAAAAAATAATCGGGTTCTCCAGACAATCCAAGTTCTTTATCATATTCAAACTTAATATGCGACCAAAGAGGTAAGTTATTCGCTTTAGATACAGTTGATAAAATTGGTCTTAAAATACTTTCACAAATAACAAATTCATTAACAAAATTCTTCATATCTACAAAGTCTTCACGCAATTCTTTTTCAAAATATGCATTCATTTTATATTCTTTTTCCTGAATAAATTCACCAGGCTGGCATATATACCCAAATATATCACAAACATCTTCTATATCTTCATAACTCGAATATGTTCTGAATTTTTCTTTCTTTTCTTCACACATAATTTTCTCCTTTTTAGTTTAAATTATTTTAACAAGTTCTTTATAACAACTGTTTAAAACAGTAACAATATCTGGGTCAAATTGCGTTCCAGAATGTTTATTAATCTCTTCAATTGCTTTTTCTAGTGATGAACCTTCTCTATAACATCTATTATTTATAATTGCATCAAGCGTATCTATAACTGAAAATATCCTTGCTCCAATACATATTTCATTTTTTTTGAGGGCATTAGGATAACCAAAACCATCGTATCTTTCATGATGTTGATGAACAAGTTCTGCAGCTTCTTTTAATAATGGTATTCCTTTTATTACATCATACCCCAACACTGAATGAGTTTGCATAATAGCCATCTCGCCTTCTGTTAATTTTCCAGGTTTTAGCAAAATATTATCGCTTATACCCATCTTTCCAATATCATGTAACAGTGCCCCATATTGAATAGTTTTTAATAATTCACAATCTGTTATATTCATTTTTTTTGCAAGAAAAGTTGCATATTTACTTACTCGAATACTGTGATGAGCTGTATTTGTTTCATGAATATCTTGAATTCCAATAATTGCTTCCATTGTTTTTTCAAAAGAATATTCAATAGTAGTTAGGGCATTATGCAATTCGTGTGTCTTTTCTTTTAACAACTCCTGAATATGTGTTTTATAACTTTCAAGTTGTTTATTTATTTTTCTTCTTTCAACACCTCTATCTACAATTAATTCGATTTCTTTAATATCAAAAGGCTTTTGAACTACATTATACGCGCCTGCTCGAAGTGCTTCTATTGTATTCTCTGTATTTGTAAAGCCAGAAACTATGATTGTTACAATATTTGGATTTATATCGCGAACTGCTTGAATTAATTTTAATCCATTCATAATAGGCATATTTATATCTGATATAAGAACATCTACCGATTCTGTGTCTTCGCTTATCCATTTTAAAATCTCTTCTGCATTAGTTGTTGCTCTAACATTATAGTTACAGCGTTCTAATATCCTTGTCATCAATTTGAGCATTGGTTCTTCATCATCTACAACTAAAATATTGCCTTTTGATTTAATTTTACTTCTCGGCATTCTTTCTGATACTTTTTCTTTTTGAGATTTTAAAACCTTTTCTGCACAACAAGCCTGATTTCGTCCACTCTTCTTTGCTATATATAACGCTTTGTCTGCTACATCTAATAATTCCATAGCTTCAGTTGCTTGAGTTGTTTCATTTGATGTATAGCCTATTGAAATTGTAAAATTTAACGGATACCCATGTTTCTTAAAAATATGCCTACGAACAACATCCAATAATCTTTCCGCTAAAGCCTTTATTCCAATTTCACTAGTATTTGGAGATATTATTGTAAATTCATCACCGCCATATCGTCCCATAATATCCGTTGATTTTGTTATACTCCTAATAAGATTACCCAGCTCTTGGATAATTAAATCACCAGATTGATGTCCATACGAATCATTTATATTTTTAAAATGGTCTATATCAAGCATGATTAATCCTAAGCTTGTATTGTTATGTTTTGCTTGAGCAAATGACTTTTCTAAAAAACTTTGTAAATGTCCTCGCCTATATAATCCTGTCAAAGGATCTTGTACAAGTCTCCTATAAGTAATATCAAATGAAATAAATATATTTGTCAAATACTTAGTAAAAAACTCAAAGTCTTCTTTTGCTTCAAGAGAATTGTCTGAATCTAAAAAAATAGTCAGAAGTCCAATAATATTATTGTTTTCTACGATAGGAATATGTTCTTTTAATGAATATTTAACAATACTTTTATTTGAACTATCAAAGCAAAAGTTTTGTTGAATATCAATATTGTTAAAATTAGAGTCTATCTCTAAATATTTTTCTTTTGCACACTTCGCAAGTGTTTCACAGAGTTCTTCGCCAATACTTAAATCAGAATAAAGGTGTTGAGTATATGTGCGATCAAGCTCTAGTATTGCAACTATACTATTTGCATAGTTCGCAGATATTGTTTTAGCTAACAGATGAATTGCATCTGATATATGTTCATATTTAAAAATAACAGGAGGGATTAATGAGATTAATGGGTTGTTTTTCATAATTTTTACCAATCTATATAGTTTTTAATTTTTGGATTTCTAAGGTTTTCTAAGGCTTCAGATTCTAATTGTCGTATTCTTTCTCTAGTTAAGTGAAATTGCTCTGAAATATCATCTAGTGTATGAAGTTTTTCTCCATTTAACCCGAATCTTTTTTCTAATATAATTCTTTTTTGTTCTGTTAAAGATAATAGAGCAATTCCTAAACTTTCTTTTAAAATATCTAAGGCTACAACTTTATATGGCTCTGATGCATTGTGATCTTCTAATACATCTTCCAATGTAAGTGAATTATCGCTATTGAAAAATGATTGTATTGATATTGTTCGCCTCGCAACTTGTCTTAATTCAGAAACTTTGCTTACTTCAATATCTAAAATTTCAGCTAATTCATTATCTGTAGGTGTTTTACCATATTCTCTTATATGAAAATCTTCTTGTTTATTCAATTCTCTAACTTCCCTAGAGATATAAACTGGGATTCTAATTGTTCTTGATTTATCTGATAATGCACGCATTATGTATTGTCGTATCCAAGGAATAGCATAAGTGCTAAATTTATGCCCTCGTTCATGTTCAAATAGATCTATTGACTTTATTAAGCCAATATTCCCTTCTTGTATTAAATCCATTAATGGTAACCCACTATTTTGAAATTCTTTTGCTTGACTAATCACTAATTTTAAATTTGACTGTATCATTTGAGAACGAGCCATCTCTTTCGCCTCATAATCTTTTGAATCCTGTATTGTTTTTGACAATTCAAACTCTTCTTCCAAAGATAATAATTCAACATTTTTTATCTGATTGATATAAAGCTTTATTGCACTAAGACTATTGTCATAAAATTCAACATATCTTTTATCTTTTCCACTATTATTTTTTTGCATAAATCGCACCTTGTTATTACTGTATAGATAATCATTCAATACAATATACCATAATTTTTTTTAAAAACAAGTTGAAAAAAAGAAAAAATGGAATATAATAAAGAATAATAAAATCATTATAAAAGGGGAAAATATTATGAGAATGTCAAAATTAGTAGGAAAACGAATAAAAGAGGATCCAAAAGATGCTCAAACAGTGAGTCATAAATTATTAATACGAGGCGGATATGTTCGTCCTGTTTCTGCTGGAATATATTCTTTATTGCCTATTGCAAAAAGAGTTATATCTAAAATTGAAAAAATAATTCGTGATGAAATGAATAAAATTGATGGACAAGAAGTGTTACTTCCTGTTGTTTTACCGAAAGACCTGTGGGAAGAGTCTGGTAGATATGACACCGTAGGTGCTGAATTACTAAGGTTTAAAGATAGAAATGGCAAAGATATGCTTCTTGGAATGACACATGAAGAAGCTGTTGTTCATCTTGTTAGAAGTGAAATAAATTCATATAAACAATTGCCTGCGATGCTATATCAATTGCAAACAAAATATCGTGATGAAGCTCGTCCAAGAGCAGGATTAATTCGTGTTCGCGAGTTCACAATGAAAGATGCTTATTCTTTTCATACTTCGCAAGAATGTTTAGAAGAATATTATAAAAAAGCACATACAGCTTATGAAAATATTTTTAGAAAATTGGGAATGGATAATGTTGTATCAATAGAATCTGATGCTGGTATGATGGGAGGGAATGTTTCTCATGAATTTATGGCAATTGCAGATTGTGGAGAAGATACAATTTTCCTCTCGCCAAATGGTGAATACCGTGCAAATAAAGAAATTGCGACTTGTGCAATTAATTATGGAGAAATGGCTGATGAATTACCTTTAGAAGAAGTTCATACTCCAGGACAAAAAAGTATTGAAGATGTTAGTAAATTTTTAGGTATGAAGCCTGAAAATACTGGAAAGGCGGTTATGTATGTAACGGGAGATAAAACTCTTGTGTTTGCTATGATTAGAGGGGATTTTGAAATCAATGAAGCGAAATTAAAAAAATCGTTATTATTGAAAGATCTAACATTTGCCACTGATGAATTAATAACTGCCGCAGGTGTTGTTCCAGGATTTGCTTCTCTTTTAAATATTGATACAAATAAAGTTAAAATTATAGTAGATAACTCAATTGCGAAGAGTGCAAATTTAATTGTTGGAGCAAATAAAAAAGATTATCATTGTAAAAACTTTAATTTGTTGCGAGATGTGCAAATGGATAATATTAAAATAGATGATATTTCAACTGTTAGGGTAGGGGATCCTTGTCCAATAACTGGTGAACCTCTTGAAGTAAAAAGAGGTATTGAAGTTGGAAATATTTTCCAATTAGGGACAAAATATTCTGCGGCAATGGGCTGTAATTATCTTGATAAAAATGGAAAATCTCAAGCAATGATTATGGGGTGTTATGGTATAGGAGTTGGTCGTTCAATGGCATCAATTATTGAACATTCACACGATAAATGGGGACCTGTTTGGCCTATTTCAGTTGCTCCATATCAAGTTCATATATGTGCTTTAAATTACAAAAAAGCTGAAGTTAAGGAAGTTGCAGAAAAAATATATGCTGACTTACAAAATGCAGGTATAGAAACGATTTTTGATGATCGTGGAGAAAAACCAGGATTTATGTTTAATGATGCTGATTTAATAGGGGTTCCTTTTCGTATTATTATTTCTCCAAAAACTATTGCTAATAACCAAGCCGAATTTAAATTGCGTGGCGAAAAAGATGCAGAAATGTTAGATATTTGCGATATATGCAATAAAATGAAAACTGTGATAAATGACGCATTAGAGAAATTATAATTCAAGAAACTTAAGCAGAATAATTAAAAAAAAATTGTATATATTCAGTAATTCTCATTTTACCACAAAGTAGACGAAGTTTTTCGCAAAGAGCACAAAGTTTTTCTTTGTGAAACTTAGTGTTTAACTTTGTTTCCTCTGTGGTTAAGTATAATT
>JAOZMT010000108.1 GCA_029934175.1 Victivallales bacterium
GGCAGAATTATTAAAAATAATTATTCTGCTTTTAATTATTCTGCTTAATTCTTCTTAATAATTTTTTTGTTTTGGACGGCGTAAAGAACAACGCCGTATTATCTAACTGGGATTCGATCATTACTTTATTGAATTAGTCCTTGATTTTTAGCTTATGCAAAATTAGTTATATTTTTCAATAAATCTATAACTTTATCTGTATCTTTATCTTCTAAATAATTTATTAATGATATTTTTGTAGAATTATTATTTTTATCTTTTAATTTTACTAGTTGATTTTTCTCATTTTTATATAAAACAGGATTGTGGTCATATAAATCTTTTATTGTAGTAGTAGGCAAAACATTAAATAGTGGATCTTGAGATAAATCAAAATCTACAAGCCAGTTTTGTTTCTCTATGAAAGCTTCAAATGGTGATGCACTTGCATGTATTATATTGTCTCTATAAGATGTTTGAATATTATATTCTTTATTATGATTACTAAAGTATCCTCTGATAGAATTTTTATCAGCTTTAGCAGGATCAGTCGAACCTATGATATTATCTCTGAAGGAATGCCAGTTTAATTTATTGGATGAAAAATCAACTACAAAATAGATTATTTTTGCACATTTCGCAGTAAAAACTTCTCTTATTGAAGGATAAAATCCATTTAAAACATATTTATTTTCATTTTTAAAATAGCTAACATATATACCACCACGAATTTTTATCGCACCATTATTTCGCCATTTTTCAATTAGTTCATCTCCTGTGCATTTTAGTTTATTTTGCATTTGTAAACCACTAATTATTTGTTCTTTTTTTAGAGCATCTTGCCAAGTGATTGAAAATTCATCAAGAAATTTTTTTTCAGCTTGTTTATTTAGAAAAAGCTGTGCAGGTTGCTTAATAGTTCCAACTTTTGCATTAATCGCATAATGTTTGTCTATTAAATTTTTCTCTTTTATTTCAGAAGAACAAATCTCACCTTGAACTTTTATTTCTATATGATTTTTCTCAAATAGATCTAAGACAAAATTCAAAACTTGTTTATTTTCTGAAATATGTGGTTTTAAAAATACAAAAGCTTGATTTATCATTTTTTTATCCTTCTTCAAGGTAATTTTCTGCATCCATAGCAGCTTTACATCCCATTCCAGCTGCAACAATAGCTTGCTGATAAATAGAATCTACACAGTCTCCAGCAGCAAAAATACCTTTTATATTTGTTTCAGTTCTATTTGGTTCAACAATGATATAACCTTGTTCATCAACTTTAATTCCAGCATCTTTAAATAACTTAGTCATAGGAACATGTCCTAAAGCAACAAAAAAGCCTTCAGCTTCTATATTTGACTTTTTACCTGTTTTAATATTGCTTACATCTACAGATTCTAAACCTAAATCACCATTTAAATTATCAACAACAGTATCCCATAAAATTTCTATTTTTGGATTGTCCAAAGCTTTTTGAGCCATTATTTTTGATGCACGCAACTTATCACGGCGATGAATCATTATAACCTTACTCGCAAACTTTGTTAAAAAACAAGCTTCTTCAACAGCAGTATCACCACCACCAACGACAATAACTGGAACACCACGATAAAATGCACCATCACAAGTTGCACAAGCCGAAACGCCTTTATTTTTTAAACGGTCTTCAGATTCAAGCCCCAACCATCTTGGAACTGCACCAGTTGTAATAATTAAGACTTTAGTCTTTAATATGTCACCATTTGCTAAAGTTAGTTTATGTCCAGTCTTTGCAGTTTCTAAATTAGTTACTCTATCAGTCAATATTTCAGCATCAAATTTTTCAGCTTGTTTACGAATATTTGTCATTAAGTCAAATCCTTGTATTCCATCTGGAAATCCAGGAAAATTCTCAATTTCTGTAGTTTGAGTTAAAAGTCCACCAGGGAGATTACCCGAAATAACAACAGGTTTTAAATTTGCTCTAGCTGCATAAATCGCAGCTGTTAAACCTGCAGGTCCACTTCCAATTATAACAATATCTTTCATCTTATTTTTCCTTATTTTTTTATTAAAGTTAAATTTAATTGTTTTTTTACTATGACTAAATCTGAAGCTGAATTACCATTAAACTTACCATCATCTCCAATACCTATTACTACATAATCAATATCAGCAATTTCTTCATCTGACATACTGCCAAAGACATCAGGGAAAGCTGATGCAAAATCAGTAGATAAATGACAAGGAGTCCCATCTGCTTGTTTTGATTTAAAATTAAGATATAAAAAACCTAGACCATCAACATAAAAATCATTATCGAATGTATAACCAGCGCCAGTCAAAACAGAGTCATTTCCTATTTTTTTAGAAGCATTTCTATAAGGATCTCTCCATAATTTTTCATCGTATTGTTCAACAGCAGCTAGATCATTTTTAATAGGAGTCCCATAAGTGCCTGGAAATTCTCTATATTCATCTTTATACATTTCCATAGCTTTATCAAAAGTTGCGAACTGTGCATAAGCTCTAGTAGCTATAGCTTTACTTTTTGTTTTTGATAATTCTGGTAATAATGTTGACATTAAAATACTAATGATTGCAATTACAACCAATAGTTCTATCAAAGTAAATTTATTTTTTTTCATACTAATTTTCCTTTTTTATTAATTAATTTTTAAAACTATTTATTTTAGCAATAGCATCTTCTATAGAAATATTTAAAGTATTGGATAATATTTCAGCTGCTCCATAAAGAGATTGCTTAGCTTTTCTTTTTTCTTCTTCAGCTTTTCTTTTTTCTTCTTCAGCTTTTCTTTTTTCTTCTTCAGCTTTTCTTTTTTCTTTTTCAGCTTTTCTTTTTTCTTCTTCTATTTTTATATTAGCTTCTTCTAAAATTTGTTCATTTTTCCACTTCATTATAGTAATATCATGTTCTAAATCTATTCTAATATAATCTCGTTCATCATCCATCCATTTCTGAATTTGTTGTTGTCTTAATGCTTCACTTGTAATATATTCTTTATCCTTTTTTGACAATCCATTATTACTTAATCTTTTCTCCATATAAATACAACTTTTCTTAAAATTCCCATCCTCTTTTAACTCTTCAAAATCACTTTTTTTATTATTTTTTTTATTAGATAATTCTGCAAATTTGAACCAATTAAAATATTTTTGGTGTTTAGGGTTTTTAATAATATTTTTTTGAAATGCAAAAATTAATTTATTTTTTGGAATAAAGTCTAAATTTTTAGCGTTATTTTTCAATTCTTGTATGATTTTATTTCTTTCTAATAAAAGATCATTTATATTTTTATTTAACCACAGCGTATTATTATTTATAAAGTCAATAACTCTATCATTGACCATTGAGTAAGATAAAAAATCTCCTTCATGTTTGAGACTGTCATCAACCATCCAAACTAATGTTATAACAGGCTCAACTCTGCGATAATCCTTAATTTCTAAATCGTTCCCCTTTATTGGATCTTTGAATATTTTTTTTAATGGTAAAGATTCCAATTGCAATGCTGTATTTAAAGCGTGATAAGTATAAAACCTATGAATTACATCAGCTTTATACCATTGTTGCATATCAATAATAACATAAGTATCATTGATTTTACAACGAAAATCAAATTCAACATATTTAGCATCATCTGTTATATAATGTTTGTCTTTTTCCAATTTCTCAATCTCTTGAATTTCAACATCTAAAACATCTTCTAAAAAAGCTTTGGCTATTTTTAAATTTTCAAAAACTTTTTTGAAAAATCTGTCTTGATTTAATGATGCCATATATCTAATAGACTCTGAGTTTTTATCTTTAGACATTTTTTCTCCTTTATTTATTATATCCATCTAAAATATCTTTTATATACGAAATATCATCTCTAGCCTCAGCATTAAAAACACCACTATCTATTTTTAAGTTGTTAAAAAATGTAACAAAAGTATTATATTTGCCTAAATGTAGAGTTTTATTCTTTTTTAATTCATCTTCTAGTTCGATAACAGATTTTTTAAATACAGCCATTACATCTTTTTCATTTAGTGATAACAGAACAATATTATTAATTTTATCTAATTGCTCCTCTGTTAATTTTGCACTATCTAATTTATTATAATTTAAAATAGTAAAGTATATATTTTGTTTGTTTGGAGATTTTTCGGTCTTTTTGAAAATTTTAATTCTTTTTAAGATTTGCACATCAGAATACATTTCTTGTTTTACATGTGAGTTAAATAAAGTAAATGAACAATACCCTAAAACAATAACACCAATTGCATATAAAAACATTTTTCCAAATTTTATTTTTGCGAATTGTGCAGTAGATTTAGATGCATCTGCTGCAGTATCACTTGCTAAATCCTGCATTTTTTCTGTGAATTTTCTGTTTACTTGCGTAACATGTTTATTGTATGCTTTACCATTTTTTATCCATAAATTGAATAGTCTTGTATACTTTCCCGCAAAATCCTCCATTTCAGGTAAGGTTGTAGCAATAGGAATTTGGTCTATAACTGTTCCTTTATGAATATAATAGATACTCTTCCAACCTCTTTGCTCATTATATTCAGCAAACGCTAAATTATTTTGAAATTCTTTATTTTGGCTAACATATCTCATTAATAATGTTAATAATGGATCTAACTCTAGTCCTGTTTTTAGTCTTTTCAATGCTTTATTCGCATTTACATAACCTAAAGTCGAAAAATTACCAATATGATATTGTTTTTCTGAGGCACTAACAACACACATATCATTTTCTATATCAAATTTATAGGTTGTATTGTCGAAAAATGATTTTGTATTTGATATAATATGTTCCCATAAAATAGGACAACTTTTTTTTATTGCTTCAAATGTCTTTCTTTGTATTTTTTTCTTTATTGGTTTTGATTTTTTCTTAATGTTAATAACTTTTGTGCCAATTAGATTTTTTTCTTGCAAGCATAAAAACATATCAAATACATTTGTGCCATCAGTTATTTTAAGACCTATATCAGAAACTTGCATCCATAATTTATAATCTGGATTTTCTTGCAAATAATCTCTTAATAAATGATCTATTTGTTGTGTTAATTCTCCACTATCTAGACAAACAGCCTGAAATCCAATTGTTTTATGATACTCCTCAAAAGATAACTGAATGCTATCATCTTCTTCAATTGTTATATAATTAGGAATACCATTTATCCCAACAATTTTATAATTATTTTTTGGTCTTTCAGCAGAGTTTAAGTCTGAAACAATACTTTTAAATTTTGCAGTTCCAGTATCTACAAATTTAGTGATTTTTCCAGTTTCAGTTTTTGCAAAATTAGCCATATTTTAATTTCCTTTAATTTAATTTTTTTAATACTATACTATAGAATTAAGATAAAGCAAATAAATATATTTTTTTTTCTTAAATTTCTAATCCTGCACTATTTATCATATTGTGATCTTCTTCAACAGAACGCCCCGCAGTGATGAGATATCCACCAACCATTATGCCATTCGCTCCTGCTGCAAAAATTTCTTTTTGATAATCTCCTAAATTAGTTTCTCTACCTCCACAAACTTTAATAGTTCTCTCTGGCATCATTAGTCTTGCTATTGCTATTATTTTTAGACAGTCAGTAGGAGATAAATCTTTCATATCTTCTAGTTTTGTTCCTTTTATAGGATTTAGAAAGTTAAGAGGAATAGAATCTATATCAAGCTCTCTTAAAGTTGCAAGGAACTCTACTCTTTGTTCCAAAGACTCTCCCATTCCAAAAATTCCTCCACAGCATACTGATAATCCAACTTTTCGTGCACGATTTACTGTATTAATTTGATCTTTATAAGTTCTTGTCCCACAAATATTTTCAAAATAACTTTCAGCCGTTTCTAAGTTATGATGATATCTAGTTAAACCAGCATCTTTCAATTTACGAAAAGCATTTTCTGATAAAAGCCCCAAAGAAGCACATGGTTTAATAGTTAATTCAGAGCATATTTTTTTTATGGCATTGCAAATTATTTTCAAATCTTTTTCTTCATTTATAGACCGTCCAGATGTAACAATACCAAAGTGGCAAGCTTTATTTTTTTCTGCGACTTGTGCAGCTTTAAATATTTCTTCTTCTGTTACAATAGGAAAAAATTCAACATTAGCTGATGAGTGTTTAGATTGTGCACAAAACGCACAATTCTCTGAACATCCTCCAGTTCTAGCACTGATAATAGAGCAGGCTACTGCTTTATTTTTAAAAAATTTAATTCTTTGCTGATTTGCTTTATCGTAAAGCTTTTTTAATTCTAATTCATTTTGAATATTAAAATATTCTAACGCATCTTCTTTTGATATACCTAACATTTTTTCTCCTTTTTAGTTATTTTTTTTTAATATCTACATTCTTTCTTGCTTCCACTAAACATACAACAGGGGTGGTAAATGAACTAGCTCCTTTTGATGTTAATGGGGCGAGGAAATAATTAGGCTCTCCACTTAGTCCTAAATCTTTGTCATATTCTAATTTAATATGTGAAAAAAGAGGCAAGTCATTAGTTCTTGCGACATCAGATAAGATTGGTCTTAAAATACTTTCACAAATAACAAATTCATTGACAAAGTTTTTTAAATTTGCAAAATCATATCTAATATTAGCCTCTGTTACTTCTGCCATTTTATATTCTTTTTCTTGAATAAATGTATCGTATTCATACATATAATCAAAGGTTTCACAAACTTCATTTATATCTGCAAAACTAGAATATGTCTTCAAGTTTTTATCACTCATTGTTTACCTCTTTTTTATAACTATTATTTATAACTAAAATCCATCCTCGTTCACAAGTTTCATCATCTCTACTACTTTCCTTAAAATGAAAATAAAACAGTTCTTGCTCTTTTATTTTACCTTCAAATTGTGCTAAAATTTCTATTTTTTTCTCTAATTCACTTAGTTTGCCACGACATTGTTTTGACAAAAGCGAACCTTCCTCAAATCTATTCATCATTTGGCATAATGCTAAATTCCTATTTTATTTACAAACTTTTTT
>JAOZMT010000109.1 GCA_029934175.1 Victivallales bacterium
AATTAATTTTTTAGTTAATGTAAAAAGAGTCATTGGAGAGCAAAAAATTGATTTAGTTATTGACAGAGGGACAAAGAGATTGATAGATAAAAAAGCTATAGAGACAGGTGTTTTATTATGGAAGAGCTGAAAAATAGTATTAAAACGATAGAATATCTAATTTTAAGTTGTAATAAAGATTATGAATTATTAAAAAATGAAGATATTAATAGAGATTGGTTTGATAATTATGATAATCAGCGTATTGTTAATAGTTTTTTATTTAATTTTATTAAAATTCAAGATAAAATGGGAGGGAAACTTTTTAAAAGTCTCCTCTATGCATTAAAAGAAATTGATGATTTTTCTTTACCAATGCTTGATGTATTACATATAATGGAAAAACTTAAAATTATAAAAGATTGTAGTGAATGGGAAAAATTGAGAGAAATACGAAATGCTATTACTCATGAATATCCTTTTGATGTAGAAGAAAGAATTGATAATATAAACTTAACTATTAACGGATATATGATATTATCAGAATTATTTAAAAATATAAAATATTATTTAAATACTAAAATAACTATTTAATAAAGGAGATAGGTAAATGTTAGCAAAAATAGAAGATTTATTTATAAAATCAACAGATACCATTTTAATGGCGTTAAAAGTTATTGATAAAGCTGGACAAAATGGGACAAAAGTTGCTTTTGTTGTGGATAAATCAAAAAAGTTACTTGGAATTGTAAATGATGGAGATATTAGAAGAGCGTTATTAAAGAATCCTACTCTTGAACAATCAGTGTCTAGTATAATGATGAAAAATTTTATTTCTGTATCTGAAAATTCATCAAGAACTGCTGTATTAGATAAAATGAAATCTTTAGCAATAAATCAAATTCCAGAATTGGATGAAAATGGTGTAGTTGTAGGACTACATTTGTTAAGAGATTTTGTAGATACAAACCCGTTACCGAATGTTGCCATTGTTATGGCAGGAGGAAAAGGGACAAGGCTTTATCCTTTAACAGAAAATTTACCAAAACCAATGATTAAGGTTGCAGGAGTTCCTATTTTGGAACATATTATACATCATTTGGTAGGAAGTGGTATCAAAAAAATATATTTATCTGTAAATTTTATGTCTGAAATTATAGAAGATTATTTTAAAGATGGATCTAGTTTTGGTTGTTCTATTGATTATCTTAGAGAAACAAAGCCTTTAGGAACTGCTGGGGCTTTAAGTTTATTGCCCAAATTAAATGAAAATTTTTTATTAATGAATGGAGATTTAATAACACAATTTGATGTTAGAACTATTTTAAACTCTCATAAAAAAAATAAAAATATTGTAACTATTGGAACTTATGATCATTTGACAAAAATTCCTTACGGTGTATTAAAAGTTAATAAAGAAGAAGTTTTAGAAATAAAAGAAAAACCAGAATTGCATAATTTAGTCAATGCTGGGATATATATTTTAAATCCACAAATCTTACAAACTATTCCAAAAAATCAAATTTATTTTGCGACAGATATTATAAATAATTGTTTTTCGAAAAATGAAAAAGTGGGATATCATCTTTTAGAAGATGACTGGATTGATGTTGGTGAACATAAACAATTAGAAAATGCTAGGGGCGGAAGTTGACAGATTTAATTATTATTGGAGGCGGAGAGCATAGCAATGTTATTTTATCTGCTCTTTCAGATAAATATAATCTTTTAGGTTATGTAGATAATTATGAGTCTTTGAGCCAATGTAAATATCTTGGAAAAGATGAAGTCATACAGGAAATAATGCAATTAACTCCTAATGTCAAATTGATTTTTGGAATGGGGAATTTATCTCTTCGAAAAGAAATCGTAGAAAAATATCATTTAGGAATTGAAGTTTTTACATCAATAATTCATTCGAGTGCAATAGTTTCAAAAACTGCACAAATCGCATCGGGAACTTTTATTGGTGCTGGGGCAATTGTTCAACCAAATGTGAAAACAGGAGTTCATTCAATTATAAATAGTGGAGTTATAGTAGAACATGATTGTGAAATTGCCGATTACACTCATATTGCACCTGGGACGGTATTAGGAGGAGGGTGTGTTATAGGAGAACATTCATTTATAGGATTAGGTTCAAGAATAAATGATCATTTAAAAATTGGCGAAAATGTAATTGTTGGTTCTGGTAGTGTTATAATAAAAAATATAGATAATAATTTAAAAGTTGCTGGAGTCCCTGCAAAAAAAATATAAAATGACACCTAAAAAAGTATATATCATAGCAGAAGCTGGAGTAAATCATAATGGTTCTTTGAAATTAGCAAAACAACTTATTGATATTGCGAGTTGTGCAGGTATTGATGCTGTTAAATTTCAATCGTTTAAAGCTAGTAATTTGGTGAGTGAAAATGCAAAAAAAGCAGAATATCAAAAAGAAACAACAAATCAGCATGAATCGCAATTTGATATGTTGAAAAAATTGGAATTAAAAAAAGAAACTCATATTGAATTAATAAACTATGCAAAAGAAAAAAATATAGAATTCTTATCAACTCCTTTTGATTTAGAAAGTATTGACTTGCTTGACGATTTAGGTCTAAATATCTTTAAAATTCCATCAGGAGAAATAACAAATCTTCCATATTTGAGAAAAATAGGGTCTTTGAAAAAAGAAGTTATTTTATCAACAGGAATGTCAAACTTGCAAGAGATTAAAGATGCTCTTGGCATTTTAATTGAAAGTGGAACGCAAAAAGATAATATAACAATACTTCATGCAAATACAGAGTATCCGACACCTTATGAAGATGTGAATTTGAATGCAATGCGAACAATATCAAAAGAATTTAATATAAAAGTAGGTTATTCTGATCATACATTAGGAATAGAAGTTCCAATTGCAGCAGTTGCAATGGGGGCAACTATAATTGAAAAACATTTTACAATTGATAAGACATTAGATGGACCAGATCATAAAGCAAGTTTAGATTCTGATGAGTTAAAAGCAATGGTTTGTGGAATTCGTAATATTGAAAATGCTTTAGGAAATGGAATTAAGCAAGCTAGTAAAAGTGAGAGTAAAAATATTTGCATAGTTCGCAAAAGCATTGTTGCATCAAAAGATATAAAAAAAGGTGAAATTTTTACAGAAAAGAATATCACAACCAAAAGACCTGGAAATGGAATCTCTCCTATGAAATGGGATGATATAGTAGGCTCTATAGCTACAAAAAATTATATCAAAGATGAATTAATATAAAAAATTTGTCCACTAATTACATAAATAAGTATAAAAACAAGGAGAAAGATTATGATTACAGAAGCATATATTGAAAATAATCAAATGAGAGTTATCAATTTCCCAAAAGAGTTTTTGAAAAGTAAGCATTGGAAAATTAATATTGAACCTATTGAAGAAATTAAAGATGATTTTAAGAATTTATCAAATAAAACATCAGGAATTCTTATTGGAAAGAATATAGACCCAATTAAATGGCAGGAGGAGATTAGAAATGAATGGGAAAGGTAAAAAATATTTAATAGATTCAAACATTTTCATATATCATTTAAATAAAGATAAAATTGCTACAGATTTTTTACTAAATAATGTTGAAGTTTCAGCCATCTCTAGAATAACATTTATAGAAGTCTTATCTTTTAATTTTTCTTCAAAAGAGGAAGAAATTGTTCGTGACTATCTCAATAATTTTATGATTATAGATACTGATGAAGAAATTTCATTGCAGGCTGTTAAAAATAGGAATATTAAAAAGATTAAACTTCCTGATAATATAATTTCTGCAACAGCTCAACTTAATGATTTAATATTAGTAACAAGAAACACTAAAGATTTTAAATACATTCATGTTGATGTTTTAAATCCTTTTGAATAAGATTTATAAAAAGTCCACGAATTACACTAATTTCACGAATAGATTTTATTCTTTTTTGCGAACTTTGCAAAAAAATATGAAACAAATATAGAAATTTTCTTTTTATGATAGCAAAATAAAAACTTTAGATTTAAAAATTAGTGTCATAAGTGAAATTAGTGGATAGAATTAAAAAAAATTAGGAGTAGAGTTATGATTGCAGAAGCATATATTGAAAATAATCAAATGAGAGTTATCAATTTTTCTAAAGAATTTTTGAGCAGTAAACATTGGAAAATTAATATTGAACCTGTAGAAAAAATTAATGATAAAATAGAAGAACAAAAGCTTGTTTATACAACAAAAGATCCAATGAAACACTTAACCAAATTAAATTATGAATATGATAAAGACTTATGTGATGATGTTAAACCTTATAGTCACATTGATGATAGTGCTAAATATATTCATGATTTAAGAAGAAAAAGAAGATGATATTTTTAGAGACTTGTGTTTTAATAGATTATTCTAAGGGAAAAATCTATTTAAAAATAAAACAAAATAATTATTGTATTAGTCCTATTGTTCAGCTAGAATTTAAAGCTGGAGCTAGAGACAAAAGAGAACTCAAAAGCATCAATAAAATTATATCTGAATTTAAACAATTAGATACAGACCAAAATATATTGAATTTAGCAAATGATATAATTGAAAAATATTCATTATCACATGGTATTGGAATATATGATGCTATTATTGCATCGACATGTTTAATTTACAAATTGCCTTTATTGACATATAATAAAAAAGATTTTAAATTTATTGAAAATTTGAAATTAATAAATTCGAGAAATTCGTGGCTAACCAAAAAAGGTAATGTATGAGGAAGATTTGTGTTATAACAGGAACAAGAGCTGAGTATGGTTTATTATATTGGCTTATAAAGATGATTAATGAAGATTCTGATTTAGAATTGCAATTAATTGCAACTGGAATGCATTTATCTCCAGAATTTGGTTTGACTTATCAAGAGATTGAAAAAGACTTTAAGATAGATAAGAAAATAGAGATGTTGCTTTCTTCTGATACCGCTATTGGAATTTCAAAATCTATGGGGTTAGCACAAATATCTTTTGCAGAAGTCTATGATGAATTAAAACCAGATTTGTTAGTCGTTCTAGGAGATAGATATGAGATATTTGCGGCATGTGCAGTTGCACAAATCGCAAATATACCAATTGCTCATTTACATGGTGGAGAAAAAACAGAAGGTGCTTTTGATGATTCTTTTAGACATTCTATTACAAAAATGTCTCATTTACATTTTGTTGCAACAGAAGAATATAAAAATAGAGTTATTCAGTTAGGTGAACAACCAACTAAAGTATTCAATGTAGGTGGATTAGGAATTGATAATATCAAAAAATTGAAATTATTAAGTAAAGAAGAGTTTGAAAAGTCTATAGACTTTTCATTAAATAAAAAAAATATATTAGTCACTTTTCATCCAGTAACATTGGAAAATTCTACTGCGAAAAAACAGTTTCAAGAATTATTAGATGTCATTGATGGGTTAGAAGAAACGAATATAATATTTACAAAAGCTAATAGTGATACAGATGGACGAATTATTAATAAAATGATCGATGATTATGTAATTAATAAAAAAAATGCTATTTCATTTACTTCATTAGGTCAGTTAAGGTATCTTTCTGCTTTGCAATTTATGGATGCTGCAGTAGGTAATTCTTCAAGTGGTCTAGCGGAAGCCCCAAGTTTTAGAATAGGAACTATAAACATTGGAGATAGACAAAAAGGACGAATTAAAGCAGATAGTATAATAGATTGCGAACCATGCAAAAATGATATAATAAAAGCTTTCTCAAAATTATATTCTGATGATTTTCAAAAGAAATTAAAAAAGATAGAAAATCCTTATGGAAATGGTGGAGCATCTGACAAAATATTAGATGTTATAAAAAATATAGATTTTAAAAATATTTTAAAAAAGTCATTCTATGATATAAAATAAGGTTATTAATAAAAAAAATTAAAATGATTGAAATAGAAAAAATTAAAAGAGACATTATAAAAGCCTTAGCGCCATTAGAACCAAAGGAAATTATTTTATTTGGAAGTTATGCTTATGGATTTCCTAGGGAGGATAGTGATATAGATTTATATATAGTAACAAAAGATAAATATATACCTGAAAACTATAATCAAAAAATAAAATTGTATTTGAAATATTCTAAACGAATAAGAAAGATTAGAACTATAATTGCTTTAGACTTAATAGTTCATACGCAAGGAATGAAAAATATTTTTTTAAACAAAAAAATCAGATTGTTGAAGATATAAATAAAGGAATTAAATTAATATGAATAAATTCGTGATAATCCGTAAAATCCGTTGCAAAAAATGAAAAATAATAAAAAGATATTAGCATTAATTCCTGCACGCGGTGGAAGTAAAAGAGTTAAAAATAAAAATATAAAAGATTTTTGTGGAAAACCATTAATAGTTTGGACTATTGAAACTGCTTTAAAGTCAAAATATATAGATGAAGTTATTTTAAGTTCAGAAGATGAAAAAATAATTGATGTTGCAAAAAAATATGGTTGTAGTGTTCCTTTTGTTAGACCAAAAGAATTATCTTTGGACGAAACTCCAGGAATAGAGCCTATTATTCATGCTATTGAAAATTACAAAGGATTTGATTATTTGATATTACTACAAACAACATCTCCTTTGCGAACTGTGCAAGATATTGATAACTGTATTGAGTTATGTTTTGCGAACAATGCAAAAAGTTGTATTTCTGTAGCTGAAGTTACTCAAAATCCACATTGGATGTATTCATTAGATGCTGATAAACAAATGGATAAATTTATATCTTCAAATGATATTGCACGAAGTCAAGATTTACCCAAGTTATATTCATTAAATGGAGCAATTTATATGAATAAAATAAGCAATCTTTTAAAAACTAAAAAGTTGATTAATGATAATTCTATAGGATATGTGATGAGCGAAGAAAATTCTATTGATATTGATACAGAAAAAGATTTTAAACTTGCTCAATTTTATATGAATGAAAAATTGAAAAACAATATTAATAGAGAGTTGTAA
>JAOZMT010000110.1:0-2691 GCA_029934175.1 Victivallales bacterium
ACACTAATAAGAAAATGTAAAACTTTACATTTTCTATTGTTTATAAAATTTATTTTAATATATATTTATATAATAAAAAAGACTTTATAAATTTTATTTCGTAAAGTCAATGAGTTTAGATTGTTTTTATTAGTGTTCAGTTAGTGGCTATTAGTGGTTAAAAATCTTTATAAATAGTGGTCGGCATTAAGAGCAACGACCCAGTTTTAGCTATGATATTAAAGAAATTACAATAAAATATTCCTTTTTTATCATAAAAAATTTGATTTTTCGGATAAATATGCGATATTATATGTTCTAATTGTTAATAAATTAAAAATAAAGAGACTGTGAATTATTGTAGGAAAAGTCTCTAAATAAAAAATAAATAAACGGAGGTCTATAATGTCACAACATCCAAGTTTAAGAACTGGTGGTAAAATTAAGAAAAAAAGAAATGTTTTAAAACGCTTTGAAAGAGTTGATATTCTTCAAGCTGATGGTAGATGGAAAGAAGGCGATAAAGCTTTCGGGTTACCAAAAACTAATTCTGAAGGATAATATCTAATTTCAGAACTTTCTAAATTCATAAACCAATTATGAATTTAGTTATAAAAAAATTTAAAACAGAGCTTTTGCTCTGTTTTTTTTTAGACAAATAAAAAAATTATAATGAGGAGATTAACATGGCAAAAGGCACAGTTACACAAAAAATCATAGACAAACACTATATCACTGGCGACAAAATTCAAGGACAACAAACAGCTATAAAAATAGATCAAACTTTAACTCAAGATGCAACTGGAACTATGGCTTATCTTGAATTAGAAGCTATGGGGGTTGATAAAGTAAAAGCAGAATTATCTGTTTCTTATGTCGACCACAATATGATGCAAAATGGTCCAGAAAATAGGAATGATCATATTTATTTACAAACAGTTGCTGCAGCAAAAGGTGTTTACTTTTCGCGTCCAGGAAATGGGATATGTCATCAAGTTCACTTAGAAAGATTTGGAGTCCCAGGGAAAACTCTTTTAGGGTCAGATTCTCATACTCCTACTGGTGGTGGAATTGGAATGATGGCTATTGGAGCTGGTGGATTGGATATTGCTTTAGCTATGGCAGGAGAACCTTTTAGACTTATTTATCCAAAAGTAATTGGAGTCAATTTAACGGGATCCTTACCTAAATGGATTGCTGCTAAAGATGTTATTTTGAAATTATTAAGCATTTTATCTACAAAAGGAAATGTTGGAAGTATTGTTGAATATTTCGGAGAAGGAGTGTCTACACTATCTGTTCCAGAACGAGCGACTATAACTAATATGGGAGCAGAACTAGGGGTTACGACATCTATTTTCCCATCTGACAATAACACAAAAGGCTTTTTAGATGCACAAGGTAGAGGAGACTGTTGGACGGAGCTTATCGCAGATACTGATGTTGAGTATGATGAAATAATTGAAATTAATTTATCAACATTATTGCCTTTAGTTGCATGTCCTTCAAGTCCAGATAATATCAAACCATTATCTGAGTTAGAAGGCGAAATTGTTAAACAAGTTATTATTGGTTCATGCACAAATAGTTCTTTTAAGGATTTAATGATGGTTGCTAATGTTTTAAAAGGAAGACAAATTCATCAAGATGTAACACTTGCTATTGCTCCTGGTTCAAAACAGGTAATGGAAATGCTTGGTCGTAATGGAGCTTTAGCTGATATTATTGCTTCTGGAGCGAGGATTTTGGAAGCTGGTTGTGGAGCATGTATCGGACAAGGACAAAGTCCTGCAAATGGTAGTTTGACTCTTAGAACTTTCAATAGAAATTTTGCTGGAAGAACTGGAACTAAAGGTGATTTAGCATATTTAGTTAGTCCTGAAGTTGCGATTGCTGCAGCTCTTAAAGGACAATTTTTTAATCCAACTAAACTTGATATAGAGTATCCTACTTTTGAAGATGTTAAAGAGTTTTTAGTTAATGACAATATGATAATTCCACCTATAGAAGATAATGAGAGTGTTGAAATTATTAGAAAGCCTACAATAGGAAATCCTCCAACAAATGCACCTTTGGCAAAAGATTTAAGCGGAGAAGTTGTTATTCAGGTTGAAGATAAGATTACAACAGACCATATTATGCCAGCTGGAATTCATTTAAAATTAAGAAGTAACATTCCAGCTTATTCACAAGTTGTATTTGAATGTTTTACAGAAGAAGGAAAACAATCATTTGCGGAGCGTGCAACAGATGTCAGAGATGCTGGGAAGCACGGTGTAATTATAGCAAAAGATAGTTATGGACAAGGCTCATCACGAGAACATGCAGCGATTTGTCCAATGTATTTAGGAATTAAAGCTGTTATAGCTTTTGCCATTGAAAGAATTCATTCTGCAAATCTTATTAATTTTGGAATACTTCCTTTAATTTTTAAAAATCAAGATGATTATAATATTGCAACAGAAACTTCAAAAGTTGAAATTTGCGATATATGCAACCAGTTAAAAGTGGGGGCAGATATTATGGCAAAAATCGATGGGAAAGATGTTGTTTTAACACATAATTTATCAGAAGAAGATATTAAAATTATATTAGCTGGTGGAAAGCTTAATTGCGTCCAATAAATAACTTGTTATCCTAGTGTAAGTCAATAATAAAACGGAGATTCAAATGAAAAAATTACCAATAGCTAAGGCGGTTTTTAGAAATGTT
>JAOZMT010000110.1:2791-6976 GCA_029934175.1 Victivallales bacterium
GAATAGAATTTGATCATGAGAAGAAAAATATATCAGACTTTGAAGTAGAGAAAATAAATAATAATAACGGAGATTCAAATGAAAAAATTACCAATAGCTAAGGCGGTTTTTAGAAATGTTATAGAAGAAAACTGTTGTTATGTTGATAAAACAAAGTATGTTAAAATGATAGATGATTATCCGTCAAATTATATTTTCATATCACGACCAAGGCGATTTGGTAAAAGTTTATTTTTAGATACACTTCGTGCGGCTTATGCAGGGGAAGAAGAATTATTTAAAGGATTATACTTAGAAAATAATTGGGATTGGAGTAAAAAACATCCCATTATTTCAATAGATTGGGGATGTGGAACAGCTACAACAAAAGATGAATTAGAAAAAAAGATGTTGTGGGTGTTAGAAAAGAATGCGAATAATTACAATATTAAGTTAAAAGATGGTTTAATTCCTGATATATTTGAAGAACTTATTCAAAAATTAAAAGAAAAATATGATACCGTTGTTATTTTAATTGATGAATACGATAAACCAATTGTAGATAATTTAAAAAGACTAGAGCAAGCAGATATTATGCGTGAAACTCTAGGAAGTTTTTATTCTGTTTTGAAAAGTGCAGAAAAAGACTTGAAACTTGTTTTTTTAACAGGAGTTTCAAAATTTGCAAAAACAAGTATCTTTAGCAAATTAAATAATTTAAAAGATTTTACTTATGACAAACGCTATTCTGATTTATTTGGATATACTCAAGAAGAGTTAGAACTGACATTTTCTGAATATCTTGATGGAGTAGATTTGGCAAAGGTCAAAGAGTGGTATGATGGATATAAATTTTTAGGTAGTGAAATTTATAATCCTTTTGATATTCTTTTATTTTTAGATAATAGAGAATATGATTTTCACTGGATTGAGACAGGAGGAACATCGTTATTAATAAATGAATTGAGGAAGTCTAATAAAAAAATTCCAGATTTTAATAATATTGTAGTTGATAAAACAGACTTGCAGTCATTTGACATTAAAGATATGAAATTTGAAGTTTTACTTTTACAAACTGGATACCTTACAATTGAAAAAGAAATTAAAAGAATGAATAAAACAAAATATAAATTAAAATTACCAAACCTTGAAGTTAGAACTGCTTTAAATGAAATATTGTCTATGCAACTATTCTATCCTGATGATGCTCGAATAACTCGCAATTCATTTAGTGACCAATTATATGATATTTTTGAAGATAAAACACCTGAAAAATTAGAAGGATTATTTAAGTCATTTTTTGAAGGTATCCCACATCAATGGTATCGGAAAAATGATATTGCCAAGTATGAAGGATATTATAACTGTCTATTTTATACTGCATTTAACGCAATTGGCTTTGAATCAATCCCTGAATCATCAACCTTAGGTGGAGATATTGATTTAACCGTTCTTGCGATTGATGCAATTTATATTTTTGAATTTAAAATGATAAAATCTGCACAAACCGCAATGCAACAAATTTATCAACAAGGTTATTATAAAAAATATTTAAATGATAAACGAGATATTTTCCTAATCGGAATAGAATTTGATCATGAGAAGAAAAATATATCAGACTTTGAAGTAGAGAAAATTTCAAAACAGGATGAAATATGTCTAGTATAAAATTAACTCCAATGATGAAGCAATATCAAGAGGCTAAAAACTCTACGCCTAGTGATTCTGTTTTACTTTTTAGACTTGGTGATTTTTATGAAATCTTCTTCGATGATGCAGAAATCGCAGCTCCTATTTTAGGTATAACACAGACTAAAAGAGCCGGTGTTCCTATGTGTGGCTTCCCACACCATTCTTTGCAAAATTATCTTCCTAAATTATTAAATGGTGGTTATAAAGTTGCGATTGCAGAACAAATAGAAGACCCAAAACAAGCAGTCGGCATTGTCAAACGGGCTGTAACTAGAATTATTACACCAGGAACTATTATTGAAGATTCTGCGTTAGCTCCAAAAAATAACAACTTCTTGACTGCTTTTTTTGAAAATAAAAAGAAAATAGGACTTGCTTCTTTAGATTTAAGCACTGGTGATTTTAGAGTTACAGAATTACCTACTTATGATAAACTTGAAGCAGAACTGCACAGACTGCAAACAAAAGAATGTATTATTACTGAAGCATTAGCTAAAAAATGGGCTGATAATCCAGATGATAAATTAAACCTTCCAAATATTTTATGGACTTCTTTAGATAGTTGGATTTTTTCTTATGACACAGCTGAAGAGAGTTTGAAAAGGCATTTTTCAGTTGCATCTCTTGATGGTTTTGGCTGTAGAAATATAAAATCTGCGATTTGTGCAGCAGGAGCAATATTGCATTATGCTACTGAAAATCTTAAACAAGATGCAGGTCATATAAAAAAGATAAAAACATATACCAATGAAAACTATATGGAGTTAGATTATATTTCTCAACGAAATCTTGAATTAGTTAGCCCTATGGCAGGCGGTCTGAAAAATGGGACTTTGATAAGTATTTTAGATGAAGCTTCTACTCCTATGGGAAGTAGATTGCTTAAAGAATGGATATTACGACCTTTATATTCAAAAGAGGCAATTATTGATAGACTTGATGCAGTTGCAAACCTTAAAAATGACCCTATGACATTAGCCGAATTAACGGAACTTATTGGCTTCATTAGAGATTTAGAGAGAATAATTGCACGCTTAAATATAGGATCTGCAAATGCTCGTGATATGATTGCTTTATCGGACAGTTTAAAAACAATACCTGGCATAAAAACCATTTTATCATTTTTTAATATT
Organism: Victivallales bacterium; assembly: GCA_029934175.1. GTDB lineage: Bacteria > Verrucomicrobiota > Lentisphaeria > Victivallales > JAUVCU01 > JAOZMT01. The sequence continues at coordinate 5,596 of JAOZMT010000110.1, forward strand.
AAATTACTTGATGAGCTAAATGGTCAATTATCTGAACTTACAGAATTGACAAATGAGATAGATTGTGCAATTGCTGATGAACCTCCTGTAACGCTAAATGATGGTGGGATTATCAGAAAAGGTTATAATGAAATTCTTGATGAATTGCGAAGCGCTTCGACAGAAGGTAAAAGTTGGTTGGCAACTTTACAAGCAAAAGAGCAAGAACGAACAGGAATCAAAAATTTAAAGATGAGATATAATAAGGTTTTTGGTTATTATATTGAAGTAAGCAAAGGTCAGTTAGGCAATGTTCCAGAAGATTATATAAGAAAACAAACCTTGGTCAATGCAGAAAGATTTATTACTCCTGAACTAAAAGAAATAGAAAATAAAATATTAGGAGCTGAAGATAAATCTAAGGCATTGGAATTTAATTTATTTCAAAAAATTAGAATTAAGTCTATAGACTGGACTGATAAAATACAAGAAACAGCCTTAGCATTGGCTGCAATAGATGCACTTTGCTCTCTTGCGGAATGTGCAAAAAAATATAATTATACACGACCACAAATAAATGATGAAGGGATATTAGAAATTGAAGAAGGAAGACATCCTGTTCTTGATGCTCAAATGATTACAACAGGTCAACGCTTTGTTCCAAATAATGTTTTATTAGATGACAATGAAAATAGAATGATGATTATAACTGGACCAAATATGGCAGGAAAATCAACATATATTAGACAGACAGCGATGTTGACACTTATGGCACAAATGGGTTCTTTTATACCTGCGAAGTGTGCAAATATATGCTTAGTAGATAGAATTTTTACTAGAGTTGGGGCGGCTGATGATATTTCTCGTGGACAAAGTACATTCATGGTAGAAATGGTGGAAGCGGCAAATATATTAAATCATGCAACAAATAAAAGTCTAGTGATACTTGATGAAATAGGACGAGGAACAAGCACTTTTGATGGATTAAGTTTAGCATGGTCTATTGCAGAATATTTGCATAACACAAAAGGAAGTCAAGCAAAAACACAATTTGCAACGCATTATCACGAATTAACAGAATTGGCAATGACATGTAGAGGAGTGCAAAATTATAATGTTGCAGTAAAAGAATATGGGGATCAAATTATATTTCTTAGGCAAATTGTAAAAGGAGGAACTGACAAAAGTTATGGTATTCATGTTGCAAAATTAGCTGGACTACCTAATAGTGTTATCAATCGTGCAAAAGAAATTTTAACAAATTTAGAAAATAATGCAATGACTGATAGTCAGCCAGCTTTAGCAGAAAAACACATATCAGAAGCAAATGAAGATGCCGAAGATTATGAGAAAATTGAAATTAAATTTCAGCCTTCATTGTTTTAAAAAAACTTTGTAAAAA
>JAOZMT010000111.1 GCA_029934175.1 Victivallales bacterium
CAGGATTTTTTAATAACTAAAACAAAACTAATTAAAATTTATAATTTCATTAACTTTATAAAATATTTTTCATAAAAATCTCCCAATTATATCTTTACTATCTTTTTTGTAGTTAAAATATAAGAATATGAAAATTTCAAATATTAATCTTGTTTATCCTGAAAATCCTGTAATCCTGTCAAAAAAAACATATTCATTAGACGAAGTTAAGAACAAGCTCGAAAAATGGAGTTTTCGAGTTGAGACTAAACTGTATTTAGAATTGTATTGTATTGCGATAGGAATAATATAATAAAATGAAGATTGTTGCAAATGCTTTGAAATTTATGGTTTTATGTTAAGGTTATTTTATATGATTTAAAAATTTGAGGTCAATATTTGTGGAAACTTTACATAAATCCTGTCAAATATATATTTTAAACTGTCAAGTTATTAAACTGTCAAGTTATTAAATTGTCTAAATTAAGATGATAACTGTTTTAAAGGAGGATACAATTTACCATTATATAGGTTTTATTTTGAGCATTATCAGAGTCTTTTACATATTAAATGTAAATTTATTCAAAAAAAACTTTTAAAACTTATGGTTTATGATATATTATTTATAATTTATAAATGTTTAATAAAAGGTGTATAATTAATGAATAGTATATTAGCAAAAGCAAAGGAAGTTTTTGATATTGAAATATCAGGTTTAAATCAAGTAAAAAATAACTTAGATGAAAATTTTATTAAGTTAGTTGAATTATGTTTAAAAACTTTAGATAATAATGGTAAAATAGTGTTAAGTGGAGTTGGAAAGAGTGGACATATAGGGAAAAAGATTGCTGCAACTTTAAGTAGCACTGGTTCTCAAGCAGTTTTTTTACATCCAGTTGAAGCTATGCATGGTGACTTAGGATTATTACAAGAAAATGATGTTTTCTTGGCATTAAGTTATAGTGGAGAAACAGATGAACTAATATCAATCCTGCCAGCAGCAAAAAGATTAGGAGCTCCTATCGTAGCTATCACTGGTTCTGCAGATTCTGCACTTAGTGAATGGGGCGAGTTTACAGTTGAAATGAAGGTCGATAAAGAGGCTTGCCCTTTTAATTTGGCTCCAACAACCACCGCTATTGCATTACTCGCAATTGGAGATGCATTGGCTATGGTTCTTATGAAAATGCGAAATTTCACACAAGAAGATTATGGTAAATATCATCCAGGAGGTGCAATTGGAAAAGCTGTTGCACTTCATGCTAAAGATATTATGAGATCAGGCGAAAATTTGGCATTAGTAGAAAAAAGGACAACAGTCAAAGATACTTTGTTAGCAATGACAAAGGCAAAGTCTGGGTCTGCAATAATAGTTGAAGATGGCAAGTTACTTGGTATTTTTACAGATGGAGACTTTAGACGGCATGTCGAAGATGATTTAAATGTTTTAAATGAGTCGGTTCATTCAGTTATGACATTAAATCCAACTTATGTCCGAGAAAGTAGCCTCGCAATTGAGGTTCTAAATATAATAGAAGAAAAAAATATAGACGATATTGTAGTTGTAAATAACGATGATATTGTAACTGGCATTATTGATGTTCAAGACTTGCCAAAAGTAAAACTTATGTAGGAGAAATTAGTGAATATAAAAAAAATAATACTTTGCACTATTGTTGCAAGCTTATCATTTATTCAAGCTGAAGAGCTTGGAAAACTCGAAGATGAAGTCTTTTATGCGAAGCCAGGGGAAGAGTATTCTGCTTTAGCTGCTCTAGCTGATGGTTATAGGGATAATAATTTAAAATATGAGGAGTTTTTAATTTTAGAAAATATAATTAATAATTATCCTTCTAGTCCAGATTATGAGAAATATGTAAATAGACAATATGATATTGCAATGGCTTATGAGCTAGATTATCGTCAGCCTCTTTTACCTAAAGTGCCACTTATGCAATGGTTAAAAGGTAGAAATAAATCTATGGAGATTTATGATACAGCAACTATTCATAATCCTTTTTCTTATTCCTCAGGTATTGCAAAATTACGATATGCAAGAATTTGTGTGAGTAATGGACTTATCGAAAAAGCTCATGAAATATATAAAGCTATCATTCAAGATTTTCCAAATACAGAGATAGCTAGAAAGTCATATTTAGATTTGGCAGATATACTTGTTCAACTTTCAAAAATTCTAGATAACGATGGGGAATATGCTCGAGCGGGGCTAGATTTATTAAATGAATTTCAGTTGAAGTATCCTAATGACAAAGAAATGAAGTGGGTTCTTTCATCTTCAAATCAACTTTCAAATACTTTGGCATATTATATTTATCGTATTTCATATCATTATTATATTTCAAGTAAAATGAAAGCATCTGCGATGTATGCAAAGTTGGCGATTAGTCGCTGTCCAAATACAGAATATGCACAACACGCAGAAGAAATGCTCGTTGTGCTAGGCGAAGAGAATACTGACTATCTTGGTAGTTTAGAAAAGCCAAAAGAGTTTAATGAAAGGAATAATTATAATTTTAAATTTGTATCAGTTCCAACACTACCCAAAAAGTATTTAATTATACCTGAAAATGAAAAAGGCAAATGGTTAATACCCTTGGAAGAGTTAGATTTTGGGACAAAATATGACTCTGAATTGGCAGATAAACCAAAAGAGTTAACAGAAGAAGATCAAATTCGTCTTAAATTTAGAGAAGATCAAAAATGGGCTAAGGATGAAATTCAAATCAAAGGTAATTTTGATTCATTATTATGGGCAACAGAACAAAAGGAGAATAAGAAAAAATGAAAATAATTCAATTAACTTTAGCAATAATATTTATTGTAATATTACAAGGATGTTCAGGATATAAAATGGGAAATATAATGCATCCGCAAGTCAAAAGTATTGCCATTGCTCAAATTGATAATAATTCATCGGAGCCTTTTGTTGCAACTTACCTAAAACAAGCTTTGGCAGAGCAATTTCAAGTTGATGGTTCGTTAAAATTAGAAGACCTAAGAAATGCAGATTGTATTTTATACGCTAAAGTTTTAAATGTCGAAACAACTGGAATAGGACAAGATTCTGCAAATAGCCAAACAACATACAGACCTGCAAGTTGGAGCGTTTCTGTTGAATTTGAATGGACTGTTTTAATTCCTGGTCGCGCAGAACCTTTAATATCTAGACAAACTATAACTCAATCTGGAACTTATGAAGTTTTTGCAGATAATCTTATCACTAGATCTAATGGTATAAAACAAGCATGTAGAGCTGGTGCAATATCTGCTGTAACTAGCACAACAGAAGCCTGGTAAAGTAGTGAACTTAAGACATAAAATACTTATTATTGATGATGATCCTATCATTCTTAAACTATATTCTGAATTATTGAATAAAGGCTATGATGTTGAAACTGCAAATTCTAGTGAAATGGCATTTTCTAAACTTAAAAAATTTCAGCCTGATTTAATTTTATTGGACATTCAAATACCTGATATGAATGGTTATGAAATAGCAGAAAGAATCAAAAAAGGTGATTTATCTCGACACATAAAAATAATAATGATAACAGGGAATGCTTCTATTGAGAATAAGAAGAAAGGTTATGAATTAGGAATTGATGATTATTTGATAAAGCCTTGTTTGCCAGAAGAATTATATGCAAAAGTAAAAATGTTTCTTTCAGTAAAAGAAAAAGAAGAAGACAGTGATATTAAAGATATAATATTCTCACAATACTCGCAAGATTTAAATACTCCATTAGATGGTATTATCGCTTTAAGTAGAATATTATCACAAAAAAGTTCTTTAAATCCTAAGGATAAAAATTTAGCAAACAGTATTGGAAAAATTGCACATAGTCTTAATATTTTTTTAGAAAAAATAAGTTTTCTTTCTATTTTAAAGAAAGGTTGGTTTTTAAATAAATCGAAGAAGTCTTTATCTGTATATATAGAGAATACAATTAAGACTATAGATAAAAGAAATTATATAAAAAAGAAAAATGTTAAGTTTGAACTTAAAATAGATGATTCTATTCATTTATTTATTGACTGGGAGTTATTTGGGAAAGTGTTAAAAAACACTTTGTTAAATGCAAAAAAATATTGTAAAGATGAGACATCTATTGAAATAAGCACTTCGATAACAGAAGACTTTATTGAAATAGAAGTTTCTAATATAGGTAAACATATACCTTCAAACATAGTGAATGCTCTTTTTAATGAAACAAAGACGCTATATAAAAAATCACAGGACTATAAGACAAAAGGGATTAATTCTTTAATTGCGAAGTATGCAATGGATCTTCATTCAGGTATTGTAGAACTTAAGAATATAGATAAAGGAGTCAAGACAGTTTATAAATTTCCTAAGTTGGCAATTGCAAAAAATAAGGTTAAAAATAACCCAGATTTTATATTTGATTCTTTAAAAGTCTTATTAGTTGATGATTCTAGAATAATGAGAAGCCTTCAAGGTAAGATTTTACTATCTTTGGGTGTGAAAAATATAGTTGAAGCACAGGATGGAAGAGATGCTTTGAATAAATTAGAGGTTAATAAAAATCAATTTTCTTTAATTTTATCAGATGTCAATATGCCTGTTATGAATGGATTGCAATTTTTAAAAGAAGCTAAAAATAATGAAAATTCAAAAAATATTCCTTTTATAATGTGTTCATCTATGGCAGATAAAACAATAGATCATGCTTTTGAGTTAGGCGCTGATAATTATATAACGAAACCTTTTAATGCAGAAACTTTAAAGCAAACTATAACAGAGACTCTAAAAAAATTGGAGAAATAAATATGTCAGAACAGGAATTGAAATTAATAGGAAAAGGTCGTTCTTCACATGTCTATAAATTTAAAGAAAATGGAGTAGATATTGCTAGAAAAGAGTTTTCTGGAACTCCATTGACGAATTTTATTTTAACTGTATTTTATGGAGCTCCATTAGATTATATGTGGTGCAAGCCAGCGGCAGAAGCATCGATGTATAGAAGAAAAGTATTATCTGACTTATTAAAACTTTGGTTGCCAAATCGTTTAACTATTGCAGATGCAACTCGTGTGGGTTTGAACAAAAAAAATAAAATGTTGTATATGGATACTATTTTTATAAAAGGCTCTCCAGCTGCTTTGCATTCTCCTTTTTCTAAAATTAAAATCACAGAATACGAAGACTTGAAATATGGAATTCTGCCTAATTTACAAAAAAACCTGCGGAAATCTGGAATGATAGGAACTATCTGGCAAACAGGATATGGACAACCATGCGCTATTCCCAATTTTTTAAGAGTTAAAGATGAAAAGACTGAAGAGATAAATTGGATTTGGATTGATGCTGAATCTGGAGTGCCAGCTATTGTTTCTTATGATATTCCTAAATTACTAAAATTTTATATACCACAAGCTTTAAAAAAACGACGAGTTTTATTTGATGATGTCGATGCAGATGTTTTTAAAAAATATATTGATAATCATACCAAAGAATTGACTGAAGTTTTAGGAGAAGAGTATTTTAAAGATGTTTTTATGTCTAATGTAGATAAATTTCTTAAAGCTGATGCTTCGTGGCATTCAGAGACAAGATCGAGTCGATCTATGAATTATTTTGAGTTTAAGGGAAAAATCAATAAAGAAGAAAAAGAATATTATTCTAAGCACAAAATTAAATGGCAGTTCTTTTTAATGAAAAGAATTGTCAAAAAAATACCTAAATTTATAATTAAAAGGTGTGTTCCTAAATTATTAAAATACTTTATAAAATTAAATCCAATATCGTATTTATTGTTTTTTATGAAGAGTATTTTTATAAAAAATTATAGAATTAAACAAGGTCGAGAATTTGTTTCAAAAAAAATATCTGAGTGGTATGATTTAGGTCGATTAACTAAAGATGAGAGTGATATTTTACAAACAGAATTACATAATGAAGAAACAAATCAGTATTTAGCAGACTTTGGTGTCTTTTTAGCCTTTAAACCATTTGGATACTTTGTGAAATTATTTATAGCCCCGATGTTACTGGCTACTAGCGTTATAAGCAATGAAGTATTTGTGTTGATAATTGCTTTTTATAGTATTGGAATAAGAACTTTATATGCTTCGTTAAGATTTATTGAAGATGCAATTCTTCATAGATCTTTTCCTTTCATCGCTATATTAGTTGCTCCAATTCCCACATTTGGAACTTTAGCATATCCATGTCAAATGCTACATACAGCTAGAAAAGAGCATAAAATATCTCAGTTTATTATTTATGAAATTTGCTCTACAATTGCAAAAAAAATACCTATTTTCGGAGGTGATAATTCTGAGATAGAATATTTATTAAATAAATTAGCATTTTTAATTATAAAAACAGCAGATAAACCAAATGAATAGTAAGATAAAAAAAATACCTTATGGTGGCTCTGATTTTGAAATAATAAATAAAGAGAACTATTATTATATTGACAAGACTATGTTTATTCCTGAAATTGAAAAAACTAAATTTGTTTTTTTGATAAGACCTCGTAGATTTGGAAAAAGTTTGTTTTTATCAATGTTACATAGTTATTATGATATTAATAAAGCTGATAAGTTTGAAGAGTTTTATGAAAATACTTGGATATTCGATAATCCAACAGAATCTCGTGGAAAATATATGACCATGTATTTTAATTTTTCTATTGTATCTAGGAATAAAGATAAGGTGCAAAGTAGTTTTAATTCTCATTGTGTCGATGTTATAAATGATTTTTTGAGAAGATATAAACAATATATATCTGAAGAAACTATTGATATGGTAAAAAAAGCAGAAACAAGTCATCAAAAATTACAGAAACTATGTATCGGGTTAGTTGAAAATCCAACAAAACTTTATATTTTTATTGATGAATATGATAATTTCACAAATACTCTTTTAGCTGAATATGGTGTTGAAGAATATAATAAAATGACAAAAAAAGAAGGTT
>JAOZMT010000112.1 GCA_029934175.1 Victivallales bacterium
CTGTTATCCTGTCAAAATAATAAAAGCATTTACAACTGTTTTTAAAGAAGATACCGAATTTAGGTTATACCTTTAATGGAAAAAATATTTTGCATAAATCGCAAAAATAGGTATACATTTACAAAAGAGATAAAAAAAGCCTCTTTTTTATTGTGTTTTACTTGCAAAATAAATAGAATGTGTTATAATATTTAAATAAACTAAAAAAGTTAGATAAAAATAAAAAAAAGGAGTTTAAAATGAAAGTAATAGTAGTGGGAGTAAATCATGCAGGGACATCAGCAATTAGAACATTAATCGCACAAAATAAAGAGGTCAAAATTGTAGGATATGATCGTAATGATAATACATCATTTTTAGGTTGTGGAATTGCTTTAACAGTTGGTGGAGATGTTGATGATATTAATAAATTATTTTATAGTAATCCAGAAAAATTAGCAGAGTCTGGAGCGATAATTAAAATTAATCATGATGTAATAGGAATTGATTATAAAGCTCAAATAGTAAAAGTTAAAAATTTAGAAACGAATGAAATAATAGAAGATAGTTATGATAAATTAATTTATGCCGCAGGTTCATGGCCTATTGAAATACCAGGTATTGCAGAAGAAAAAAGATCTTTAGAAAATATTGAAATATGTAAAATTTTTCAACATGCAAAAGAATTAATTAAGAAAGGAGAATGTAGTGAAATTAAAACAGTAGCAGTTGTTGGATCTGGTTATATTGGTATAGAGTTAGCAGAGGCATATCAGAAAAAAGGTAAGAAAGTAACTCTTGTTGATTTCGAATCTAGAATTTTACCGAGGTATTTTGATACTGAATTTACAGCTGAGATGGAAAATGATTTAGTTGAGTCTGGTATAACATTAGCTTTAGGTGAAAAGGTTTTGGATTTTGAAGGACAAGATGGAAAAGTGAAAAAAATAATAACTGATAAAGGAAGTTATGATGCCGATTTAGTTATTCAATGTATTGGTTTTACTCCAAATACACAACTTTTACCTGATGCTGATAAAGTTGTAAATGGAGCTATTATTGTAGATAAGTATATGAAAACAAATCTTCCTAATATTTATGCAATTGGGGATTCTAATGCTATGTATCATGCAGCATTTAAAACCAATGTTCAAATTGCTCTTGCAACTAATGCTGTTAAGTCTGGTATAGTGGCTGCGAGTAATATAAATGGGGTAGATGCAATAAAAATAGATAGTGTTGTTGGAACAAATGCAATTTGCGTTTTTGGTAATAATTTAGCAAGCACAGGTATTAGTGAAGAAAGTGCTAAAAGATTTGATGTTAATTATGCAACAAGCTATGTTGAAGATAATGATAAACCTGAATTTATGCCAGAATATACAAAGGTTAAACTGAAATTAGTATACGATAAAGATACTCTTCGTTTGCTGGGGGCGCAAGTTGGTTCGCGTGGAGAAAGTCATACAGAAGTTATTTATTATTTGGCTCTTGCCATTCAACAAAACCTTTCGTTGTTTGACTTAGCTTTTACAGATGTATATTTCTTGCCACATTTTAATAAACCATTCAATTTTGTTTTGTTGGCAATTATGGAGGCTTTAGGTTTAGATTATTATAAAAAGTAATCTTTTTTGATTTTTAATTTGATTTTTATTAATTATACTTTATATTAAAATTGTAATAAGTAGAAAATAAAATTTAAATAGGAGAGTTTTTATGTTTGGTAAAAAAAAGAAAATAAGTTATACCAATGAAGCATTATCTGCTAATCTTAAAAAAGAAATTAGCGATATTTGTGATGCAATTGAAATAATATCTTCTTATGATTTGACCAAAATAGTTGCTAAATCAGAGTCTTATCCTGAAATATCATCTAAGGTCAGTAAGATGCAGAAAAATCTTGTGAATATTATTTCTGAGGTTTTAGGCGATGCTGATTCTTTAGATATAGGAACTAAAGAATTAAATAAATTGTCTGCAGGTATGAAGAAGCATTCAGAGGCTGTATCAGATAAAGCACAAAAAATTGATATCCATATCGCAGATGTAAATAGCAATATGACAACTATTGTAGCATCAACAGAAATATTAAGTGCTAATATGGGTGAGGTTTCAGAGAGAGCATCTGAAACTTCAGGAAATGTAAGTTCTATTGCAGCAGCGACAGAAGAAATGACTGCAACAGTAGCGGAAATTGCGGATAATGCAAAAGTTTCTAAAGATACAATGGCAAAAGCATCTGAAATTGTCTATAAATCATCGGAACAAATAAAAGATTTAGGAATTGCGGCTATTGATATTAATAATGTTATTTCTACAATAGAGGACATCTCAGACCAAACAAAATTACTTGCACTAAACGCAACAATTGAGGCAGCAAGAGCAGGGGAAGCTGGAAAGGGATTTGCAGTTGTTGCAAATGAAGTTAAAGAATTAGCTAAACAAACAAGCGAAGCTACGAATGATATTAAAAAACGAGTTGGGAATATTCAAAAAGAAACAGAAAATACAGTTTCTGATATTGAAGAAATATCAGATGTTATAAATACAGCAACGGAATCTGTAAATGTTATTGCAAGTGCATCAGGTGAACAAGCGCAAGCATCAAATGAAATTGCGGAGAATATAGTATCTATAACAGAGCAGGTTGAAAATATATCTGAGGCAATTTCTCAAACAGTAGTTGCTATTTCAGAAATAAATGAAAATATAACTTCTGCAGGTTCTTCTGTTCAAGATATTGCTGAAGATATTAGTGATATCACAAGTGAAAGTATGGATTTAAAAAATAATTCTATCGTAGTCTATGCTAGTGCTATGGAAGTTGAAAATATTACTGAAAATATTAAGAATAATTTAAATTCATTTAAATTGCCGAATGGAAGTAAAAAGAATTTTGAAAATCAGTTAATTAGGTTTACTAAGGCTTATGACACTGGAGTTAGCTTTTCTAATGCTGAACATCTTAAAATTATGGATTATATAAATGCTGCACATTCCGCAATTAAAAAAGGTAAAACAGCAAATGATTTAAGAGATGTCCTCGGAGAAATGGCAAGATTTGTTGTCGAACATTTTGCTCATGAAGAGCGGGAAATGGTGAAGTATAATTATAAAGATTATGATAGTCATAAAAAAATACATACTGCTTTATTGGAGGCGGTAACAGATATTTTAGGCAAAATTGACTCTGGTGAAGGTGTTGATTTGATTGAAGTATTGAAATTTTTAAGACATTGGTTGAAAAATCATATTCAAATAGAAGATATGAAATATGGCCCATTCATGAATGAAAATGGTATAAAATAAAAAGGAGACAATTATGTTATCGAAAAAAATGCAAGAAGTTCTTAATTCTCAAATGAATTTTGAGATTTACTCATCGTATGTCTATTTACCAATGGCATCATATCTAAAAGCTAAAAATCTTAATGGATTTTATAACTGGATGCAAATTCAAATTCAAGAAGAATTAGCACATGCTATGAAATTTCATGATTTTATAGTTGATAGAGGTGGGGATGTTATCTTTGAAGCTATCCCTAAACCTAATTCAAAATATAATTCTGTTTTAGAAATTTTTGAAACTGCTTATAATCATGAACAAATTGTAACAGGTAGAATTAATGATTTAATTGAAACAGCTTTAGAAGAAAAAGATCATGCGACCAATGCACATCTTCAATGGTTTATAACTGAACAAGTTGAAGAAGAGGCAAGTGTCTTAAGTGTTGTAGAGCAAATTAAATTATATAAAGATTCTCCAAATGGTTTGTTTTTATTAGATCAAGAACTTGCAAAAAGAGTTTTTACTCCTCCTACAAAATAGGTGATTTGAAATGGGCTATAAAAAATATAAAAATTTAAGTGATGTTTGTAAAGTTTTTGAATTTACAATAGAAAAGAAAAATTTTGTCAAAGAAAAAAATATAAAAGTTAATAAATATTTTATGACTGATATGACTGAAAGATATTTGTCTAATAAAAATTTTTGTAGTGAGGGGTCTATTTGTGAAAGAATAATTTCTCCAATTATTTATGAAATAGCAAAAGAGTCAAATATTCCTATTTGGTCGCATATCACATTTAATGTCGATAAAAAATTGAATTTATCAGGGGAAGCAGATTATTTAGTGGCAGATGAAGTTGTTGGTGGTTATGATTATGAAACGCCTGTTGTTTGTCTAGGAGAGGCAAAAAAAGATGACTTTGTCGGAGGCTGGGGACAAGTTGGTGCTGAAATGAGAGCTGCACAAATCGCAAATAAAAATGACAAAGTTTCTATTTATGGCTTAGTTACTAATGGATATGAATGGGAATTTGGAAAACTTAAAAATAAAAATTTTACTTTAAATATTAAAAAAGGACATGCCCCTGAAGATTTTGATAATCTTTTTAATTCTTTAAATTGGCTTTTTAGTGAAGCTCGCAAAAATTTAGATAAAATAAAAAATATGGGAATTAGCCCAAAATAATAAAAGGAATAATTATGACATTAGTAACAAAACAAGCTCCAGAGTTTACAGCAGCAGCTGTAATGCCGAACAATGCAATTAATGAGGATTTTAAATTAGCGGACTATAAAGGTAAATATATAGTTCTATTTTTCTACCCTTTAGATTTTACATTCGTATGCCCATCAGAAATTATTGCATTTAATAAAAAACTTGATGCTTTTAAAGAAAGAGGGGTAGAATTAATTGGGGTTTCTGTTGATTCTCAATTTTCTCATTATGCATGGAAAAATACTGAACCTAAAAAAGGTGGTATTGGAAATATTCAATTCCCATTAGTTGCTGATTTATCTAAACAAATTTCTAAAGATTATGGCGTTCTATTTGGCGATGCTGTTGCTCTAAGAGGTTTGTTCTTAATTGATAAAGAAGGTGTTGTTAGACATTCAACTATTAATGATTTACCATTAGGAAGAAATGTTGATGAAGCATTGAGAATGGTTGATGCTTTACAATTCTTTGAAGAAGTGGGGGAAGTTTGTCCTGCTAACTGGAACAAAGGCGATGACGGAATGAAAGCTGATGCTGATGGTGTTGCTTCTTATTTAGAAAAACACGCTTAATTAAAAAAAAAGGATATATTATGAAAAAAAATGATATTTATAAATGCAAAGAAGATGGAGTAGTTTTTGAAATTTTAAGTAATGTCAATATTGACTTACCTGAAGATGCTCCAATTGAGTTACTTGGAGAACAAACTGCTGATTCAGCAATAGAAAAACATGTGCCTATTTTAGAAGAAACTGAAAATGGAATTAAAGTTACTGTTGGATCAACTTTACACCCAATGACTGATGAACATTTTATTGAATGGATAGAGGTTATCAATGGTGATTATGTTAATAGAAAATATTTAAAACCTGGTAATTTGCCAGTTGCTGAATTCTATGTTCAAAAACAAGATGGATTAATTGTTCGTCAGTTTTGTAATGTTCATGGTCTTTGGAAAAATAACTAAAAAAGGAGAAAATTATGAAAAAATTTGTATGTTCGGTATGTGGCTATGTTCACGAAGGGGATTCTGCACCAGAGAAATGTCCTCAATGTAAAGCATCATCTGATAAGTTTTCAGAGCAAGTTGCTTGTGAAGGAATTGAGTTTATTGATGGTCATTCAATTGGAGTAGCTAAAGGTGTTGATGCTGAAATCTTAGAAGGTTTAAAAGCGAATTTCGAAGGTGAGTGCTGTGAAGTAGGAATGTATCTTGCAATGAGTCGTCAAGCAGATCGTGAAGGATTTCCAGAAGTAGCAGAAGCTTATAAACGCATAGCATTTGAAGAAGCGGAGCATGCTGCAAAATTTGCAGAATTATTAGGTGAAGTTGTTGTGCCATGCACAAAAACTAACTTAGAAGCTCGTGTTGCAGCAGAAGCTGGTGCTGTGAAAGGCAAAAAAGCAATTGCAACAAAAGCTAAAGAATTAGGTTTAGATGCAATTCATGATACAGTTCATGAAATGTGTAAAGATGAAGCTCGTCATGGACAAGCTTTCCAAGGATTATTAAAAAGATATTTCTAAAAATATTATAAACTTGCGACTTGTGCAATTGCATAAGTCGCATGATTAGGAGAAAATTATGCAAAAATATGTATGTGATGTATGTGGTTGGGAATACGACCCAGAAGTAGGAGATCCAGATAATGGTATAGCAGCAGGAACTAAATTTGAAGATATTCCAGAAGATTGGGAATGTCCAGAATGTGGTGTTTCAACTGAAAGTTTTTCAGAAGTATAAGACTTTTTTAGCTTCAAATAAAACTATTTTTTATTGGATAAATTTCAAGTTTAACTTGAGATTTATCCATTTTTTTATAATGACTAACATTTCGGAGGTCGATTTTAGAGAAAACAAGTAATAAAACTTGCGAAGCAAAAAGTAACGCAGGCATCTTGCCTGCAAAGTATCGTCAGGCATCTTGCCCTATGTAAATAAATAGTCCTTGAGGTAAATTGAGCAATAAAATAAAATTTCAGTATTTTTCTAATCCATAAAAATCAATAAAAAACCTCAAAATCCATATAAATCTCTCAAAATCCATAAAAAAACCTCATTTTTATTATAAATAAGTTGTATTTTATGCTAATGTATAAAACAGTATATTAATACTCAAATCAATAAGTTAGCATAAAAAAAAGGAGCAGTTATGAGTTATGATAAAAAAAATAGTGCCAAGCAGCAAATAAAAGAGTTGTATTTTTATTATTATATTAATTTTATAACTTAAATTGATTTTGTTATTTAAATTGAAGTGAAAAAATAGAGCAATGCACCAAATGAAAATTGCTTTGCGTTCAGAGAACGCAATATACTTTTAGTCATATAGAAAAATGAGAATTATATACAATCTACTCTAAAACAAAAATAACAAATAAGACAAAAATTATAATACCAAAGAATACAATAGCAAAATAATGTTCTGGTTCATTTTTAGGAGTTTTATA